>JBDLRI010000027.1:0-9505 GCA_039800105.1 Pseudomonadota bacterium | reverse complement strand
CGGCGTCGCTTCGCGCGCGGACGGGCCCGGGGCGTTGCGGGCACGCCGCCGCGGTTGGCCCCGTCAGGGGCCCAGAGCGGCGCGCGTGGGGAGGACGCGTCCGCCGAGGGCGGCGCCGAGCTAGGCTCGGCGAGCGCCGGACCCCGGCCCCGGAGGTCGCCGCCCAGCGGCGGCCGCGAGGGGCCGGCCTGAGGCCCCGCCCCAAGCGAGGTCAGAGCAGCTTCTCGAGGCTCCGCTTGAACTCCAGGCGGTCCACGAGGTCGGTCAGGTAGTCGGCGTCGTCGCTCTCCCAGACCATCTTGGGGCTGAGGTCGTAGCGCTCCATCCAGTCCTCGTAGAGCGCGTTGAGGCGCTTGAGGTACGGCAGCGGGATGGCCTGCTCGCTGGCGCGGCCGCGCTTCCGGATGCGCCGGCGGATGCCCTTCACCGAGCAGCGCAGGTAGATCATCAGGTCGGGCGGCTGCAGGGCGCGGCGCATGCCGTCGTAGAGGGACAGGTAGGTCTGGTGGTCGCGCTCGGACATGAGGCCGCTGCGCGCGAGGTTCGTCGCGAAGATCTCGGCGTCCTCGTAGATGGTGCGGTCCTGCACGAAGGTGTGCGTGCGCGCGTGCAGCCCGAGGTGCAGCTGGAACTTGTGGGTGAGGAACCACAGCTGGCTGTGGAAACCCCACGCGCCCATGTCGGCGTAGAAGTCGTCCAGGTAGGGGTTGCCCGCGTACGGCTCGTAGATCGGCTCGAACCCGTACTGCGCCGCCAGGTACTCCACGAGCGAGGTCTTCCCCGCGCCCATGTTGCCGGCGACCGCGATGAACTTTCGCTTGCCCATCAGCCCGACTCCCGCGTCCAGGCGCCGGCGTTGCCGTAGCGATCGGCCGCGCGCACCTCGGTCACGTCGGGGTCCAGCGTGAGCGGGACGCGGGTCGCGCCGTGCGTACGCACGCCCTGGATCTCGCGCGTGTCCGTGGTGCCGTCGGCGTGGACGAGCGTCAGCGTCACGAGATCGTCCGGCACCGGGTAGGTGCCGCGCACGTCCCCGTCGAGATCGACGAGCCGGTAGCCCCGGGCGGGCGTGGGCAGGCGGACCAGGAGGCCGTCGCCGTCGGCCACGACGTCGAGCCGGCCGGCTTCGAGCTGGAACGGGGTGCTGTCGACGGTGTAGCTCGAGGTCGACCAGGGCCAGGTGGTGTTCCCTCCGGCCCAGGTGTCGCCCTCGACGTGGAGACGGTACGTCCCGAGCGGCAGGCCGGCGCGATCCTCCGTGCTGCCCACGGCTTGCCACGTGGCGAGCCAGGTGTGCGTCTGAAGCGCCTCCGGGGGGGCCAGCGGAGCCGGGGTGTAGCTCAGCAGGATCTCCGGCCCGAGCGCCACCGGCCGCCCGGAGGGCGTGGTCACGTCGACCCACGCGCCGCCCTCCTCCTGCCGCTGGAGCGTCACCACCGGGTAGTCCACGGCGGGGTCGCCGCCACGCCACGCGAACTCCACGAGGCCCTGCACGCGCGGAAGGACCGAGGGCGGGACGACCGAGGGAAGGATGCCGGCGTCGCGGTCCGCGCGCGTGTACAGCGGGCTCCAGAGATAGTCCGGCGGGGCCTCGAGCGCCTCGCCGGCCTCCGGGGTGAGGTCGGGCAGCAGCCCCGGCAGCTCCCAGCCTCCGTCGCTGACGTAGTCGGTGGCGGGATACTCCCCGCAGGGATCCTGGGGCTCGATGCGCTCCGTGGACAGGCGCTCCTTCGCCATGGTGAGCAGCTGCTCCATGAGGTGCTCCCCCTGGAGCGGACCCCACACGTTGATGTCCGCCTCGTAGCCGCCCTGCAGCCAGTCCTCCGGGATGAGCAGGTAGCCCTCGTGGTCCTGCGCGTAGCCGACGGCGATGCTGTGGGCGTAGCCCAGCTCGGACGCCGCGCGGCGGTGAAACTGCTCGGTGTACATGGCGGTCGGCTCGCCGGGAAAGAAGCCCAGCAAGACGTCATCGGTCGTCGTGGTGCCGTCCGGCTCCGCGATCGGCACCGGACCGATCCGCGTCGCGGTGACCGTGGCCTTCTCGGTGTTCCGCAACGGCAGCGCGGCCTGCTCGTCCGTCAGGTCGAAGAAGCTCTTGATGAGGCCGGTCATCTGCACGATGTCGACGCACTGGGCGTAGGGAAACGCCGTCGCGGGCGCGAAGCCGGGAAGGTAGGCCGGGCTCTCCCCGCAGAACGCCGCACCGTAGGGAACGTTGAATTCGTCGATGGGGGAGAGGATGCTGCCGTCGGCGCCGTAGACCTCGTTGTCGGGCACCAGCCCCGGCGTGTACGGCGTGTACCGCAGGTCGACGGTGCCGTTCCGGGTGATGCGGATGTCGTCGTGGAGCTGCGAGACGGCGCGCGTGGCGGTCTCGAGGCGGATGGGCGCGTCGGAGGTCGGCGTGCGCTCCCACAGGGCCAGGATGGAGTCGGCGGCGTGGACCCCGAGGCTCTCGAGGCGGGCGTAGTCGGAGTCTTCCCCGGCGGGGCTGGCGTCGCCGGCGCCGCCCTGCAGCAGCGCCACCACCACGGGCGTGTCGAAGCGCTCCGCGAGGGCGCGCTCCACGTGGCCCGGCGCGTCCGTGCTCACCATGGCGTTGTCGACGTCGAGCACCGTGCCGTGGATCCCGAAGTCGAAGAGCACGGCGATCGGCTCGCCGGTCACCGCGTCCACGCGGATCACGGACAGCGTCGGGTCCTTCCGCGGCCCCGCGGGGAGGTCGGGGAACACCTGCAGTCCGTCGTTGGTGTCCCGACGATCACGGTACACCCGGTCCTCGGGATCCCAGTCGCGGGCCAGACCCACGCCGATCCGCGCGGGTACCATCGAATCGTGTGCCTGCATGGCGACCGCCGTGGACTGTTCGACGACCCGGGAAAAGATCTCGTAGTTGAAGTTGTCGCTTCCCAGGTAGAACTGGACCTGGTCGGAGAAGTCGCCGTAGGCGTGGTGGCTGTGGCCCGTGGCGACCACGACCTTGCCGCGGAGGTCGCGCCCGGTCGTCTCGGACAGCCGGCGCTCGAGGGCCGCGACCAGTCCGTCGAAGCTGTAGATCAGGTCGATCTTGACGACGACGAGGTCCTGATCGCCGTTGGAGATCCACGTCGCCTTCACGGGCACGGGGGTCTGCACGCCCGCGCTGGGGGCGAACTCGTCGGTGTAGGCGCTGTCGCGGTGGTCGACGCGCCCACCGCCACCGAAGCAACCGCAGCGGGTGGTGTACCCGCTGAGCGGCGTGCCGACGGGGAGCCGCAGGAAGGCCTCCGCAGCACCGGCGTACGGCGCGCCGGGCGTTCCGGCCGGTGACGCGGCCAGCGCGGCGGCGGGGTCGCAGGCCTGCGGTGTGGCAGAAGGCCCGTCGCATGCCGCGAGGAGGAACAGGACGAACATCGGGCACCCCGGAAGCCCGCCCATCATGCCGCGTTCCTCGTCCCATGGGAAGCGGTGCGTCCCGCGCGCGGGGCGGCTAGACGGCCCCATGGCCGAAACGACCGTGCAGGTGCTCCCGTCGTCCGCACCCGGGGTGCGGCGCGCCCTCGTCCGGAGCGACGACGGGGCGCTCGCGGAGGTCGTGGAAGGTGTCCTGCCGCGGGCGATGTCCGTGCCGCGCGGCGGCGTGTTCGCGCCGTGGACGGTCGACGGAGAGCGGATGGTCCTCGGCGCGCCGCTGGCCCGGACCCTCGCCTCGATGCGGCCGTCCGCGCTGGTGATGCTCGCGCTGGTCCATCGGGTCCTCGAGGACCTCGACACGCTGCACGCGGCCGGCGGGGTGCACGGGGCGCTGCACCCCGACGGGTGGGGCGTGGACGCCGCGGGGTGGTTCCGCGTGCGTCCGGTCTTGCACGTTCCGCCGATCGCCGGGACGGGATGGACCGGGGACGTGGGGGCGGTCGGGGCGAGCCTGCGGGGGTTGCTCGATCTCTCCGAGGCGGAAGCTGCCGGTGCGCCCCGCGTCGGTTTGTGGGCGCGCGGCGTGGCCATGATCGGCGAGCGCGTGAGTTTCGGAGAGGCCCGCGCGGCGCGTCAGGCCCTGGGTGCGGTGCTTCATGGCACCGATGCCGAGGCGATGCTCGCGGCTTGGCTCGACGCAGGCCAGGTCCGGCTGCCCGTGCGCGCGCGCGGCTTTGACGTGACCCGCCCGGAGCCGGTCGCGCCGGCCGGGGACGTCGAGCGGGACGCGCGCGCCTGGGTGGAGCGGGAGATCGCGCGGACCCGCACGGAGCGCTACGTCCGCCTCAAGCAGGACGTGGAAGCGCGCCTTGCGGCCGCCCGCAGCCAGGCCGAGGCGGACCGTGCGGCCCGGGTACGCATCATCGAGGCTGCGCGCTCCGAGCAGGAGACCGTCGACCGCGCCCTCCGCGCGGCTCGTGCGGAGCGGGACTCGGAGGCACGCGCGCGCCTCGCTTCGATGTTTCACGAAGCGTCGCGGTCCGCGGACGAAACCTCGCCGGCCCGGGACGCCGCGTTCTCGGACGGGCCGGACGATGCGACGCATGCGTTGCATGTGCCGGGTGTATTGCCGTCCGCGGCGGACGCGATGCCGCCCGACGCGGCGTCGCCTCCGTCCGTCGAGGGTGACGCGCCGCATGTGTCGGATGTGTCTGCGCCGGTGACGGAGGACGCACGGCCCGCGGAGGACGCGTTGCCGTCCGTCGAAGTCGACGCGATGCAGGTATCGGACGCATCGCCGCCGGCGGAGGACGCGGGGGACGCGTCGCCGGCCGTCGAGGTCGACGCGATGCAGGTATCAGACGCATCGCCGCCGGCAGAGGATGCGTTGCCGTCCGTCGAAATCGACGCGATGCAGGTATCAGACGCATCGCCGCCGGCGGAGGACGCGTCGCCGGCCGTCGCGGACGCTTCGGTCCCCGCGGCGGATGTGTCGCCGGCCGTCGCGGACGCTTCGGTCCCCGCGGCGGATGTGTCGCCGACCGTCGAGACCGTGCCGTTGTCCGCGGGGTTCGTGTCTGCGCCCGTCGACGTGACGCGCGCGTCCGTCGAGCGGCCCGCGGCACCGTCCCCGGACCCGCACGTGGCGGTCGTGCGGGTGGCCGTCCGAGGTCCCGATGTGGAGCGCGTCGTGGAGGTGCCGGCCAAGCCCGAGCGTGGAGACCCGGCGGACACGGCGTTTCCACCCCCCGCCGCATCGTTGCGGGTGGACCGGATCCCGGTGATCCCCGTGGCACCGCCGCCCGCGGTTCCGCCGCCAGCCGTCCCGGCCGCCGCGCCGCGCGCTGCCGCCGAGCCGCGCGTGCCCCCCGAGCCGCGCGTGCTCCCCGAGCCGCGTGTGCCCGCCGGGCCTGCGACGCCTCCGCTCGCACGGCCGACCTGGGAGGGGCTTCCCGCCGTGACGGGGGATCCGTCCCGATCTGCCGAGAAGGGCGCCGGCAAGTGGACCGATGCGCCCGCCTCCACCCCGCGGCCCCCGGTCGACCTCGACGCCCCGGTGGCGCTGGATGCCGACGCGCCTGGGGCGCCGTCGTGGGCCGGTATCGGCGGCGTGACCGGTTCTTCCGCGCGCATGTACGAGAAGGGCGCGGGCAAGTGGGGCGACGCCGAGGCCACCGCCCGGCCGGAGATCCGGGCGCTCGTGCGCGACATGGGCGCCGCAGGGCCCCAGGAGCTGCCGGAGCGGCCGATGATCGACGCATCGCCGGGGCGCGGCATCCCCGTCGGCGTCGTCATTGCCGTGGGAGCGGCCGCGATCGCCGGCCTGGGCTGGTACCTGCTCGCCCTGGGTTGATGCGGCGCGCGCGGCTCAGCCGGGTCCGCACGCCTTCCAGGCCACGTCGGCCACGACGTCGACCGCCCGGTGCAGCTCGTCGACCGGCACGTATTCGTCCGCCTTGTGCGCAACCTCGATGCTGCCGGGTCCGAAGACGAGCGTCTGGACGCCCAGGTGCTGGAGGTTCCCTCCATCGGTCGCGAAGCTCGCGGCGCCCAGCTCCGGCGTGCGCGCATGGGGCCGCAACAGCGCCTCGAGCCGCGTGCCCGCCGGCGTGAGCATCGACGGGGTCACGCGCAGCAGCTCGGTCTCCACGTGGCGCGCGTCCACCTGCGTCACCGCGTCACGGAGCTCCTCGTAGAGAGCGTCGACCTCCATGCCCGGCAGCGGTCGGAAGCCGACCTCGATGACACATCGGTCGGGCACGATGTTCACGGCGCTTCCGCCGTGGATGGTCGCGACGTTCATCACCACGAAGGGGCACGCGAGCAGCTCCGCGAAGCGTACGTCGCGCGCCCAGACGTCGGCGAGCGCCTCGAGCCGTGCGAGCACCTTCGCGGCGCCGGCGATGGCGTTGCGACCCAGGTCCGGCCGGCTCGAATGCGCGGCCACGCCGTGGCAGGTGATCCGCACCGCCGCGTGGCCCGGGTGCATGCGGAGCATCGAGAAGCGCGTCGGCTCGCCGATCAACGCCAGCGAGGGCAGGGGACGCCCCGCGAGCTGCTCCACGAGCTGTCGGCTCCCGAGGCAGCCGACCTCCTCGTCGTGCGTGAATACGAGGACCAGCTCCCGCTCGAGCCGCTGCAGGTCGAGGCGCGCGAGCCCCTCCATCGTCGCCGCGAGGAAGGCCTTCATGTCGCAGGCCCCGCGCCCGACGAGCCGGTCGCCGATCCGACGCAGGCGGAACGGGTCCCCGGTCCACGGCTGGCCGTTGACCGGGACGACGTCCATGTGCCCGCTGAGGACGAGGCCATCCGTGCCGGCGGGCCCCGCGCTGCACACGAGGTTGCACTTGCCCTCCATCGGGCTGTCGAGCCGTTCGACCCGCATCCCGAGGGCTTCGGCGCGCTCCGCAAGGTACGCGGCGATCCCGGTGACCGGCGTGTCGCTCACCGTGGGGTACGCGACCAGCCGCGCGAGGGTCCCCTCGACCCCGTCAGGCGCCGGCACCCGACGCCCCGTGCCGCGCGACGACGTCGAGCACCTCGGTTTCCTCGAGCACGCGCGCCGTGGCCTTGGCGTGCGCGCGGATCGCCGCGACGAGCGAGAGGTCCGTCGGAAGGCCGCGCTGGCGCAGCCAGAAGACGATGTTGCTGTCGCCCGCCATGTGGCCGATCTCGATCTCCTGGCGCCGGCCGAACCACCCGGCCGGCACGCCGCTGTAGACGCGATCCGCCAGCCAGTCGGCGCCCTTGTCCAGCGCCTTGATGACGGCCGAGGCGTGGACGCCCGTGCCGGTGCGGAAGGCATCGCGTCCGAACACCGGGTAGCTCGCGGGGATGGGCACGTCGCAGGCGCGGCTCACGAGGTCGACGAGCGGCCCGAGACCGGCGAGATCGCCGTCCCAGGCGCCGTAGAGCTTGAGGTTCACGAGCAGCAGGTCGAGCGGCGTGTTGCCGACCCGCTCGCCGATGCCGAGCATCGTGCCGTGCACGCGGTCGACCCCCGCCTCGATGGCGGCGAGCGCGTTCACCAGCCCGAAGCCGCGGTCGGAGTGCCCGTGCCAGTCCACCCGCGCCGTCGAACCCATCTCCCGCACGATCCCGCGCGCGAAGGCGACGAGGTTGAACACGCCGGTCGGCGTGGCGTGGCCGACGGTGTCGCACAGCACGAGCCGGTCGGCGCCCTCCTCCAGCGCGGCCACGAACAGCCGCCGCAGCGTCGACGGATGCGAGCGGATCGTGTCCTCGGTCACGTAGGTGCAGGGCAGGCCGGCACGCACGATCATGCGGCAGCTCTCGCGCGTGCGTCGCTCGAGCAGGTCCTCGTCCCAGCCCTCCGTGTACAGCCGGATCGGCGAGGCGCCCAGGAATGCCAGCACCTCGAGCGGCACGCCCGTGCGCTCCGCGATGCCGAGGATGGCGCGGATGTCGGCCTCGTGCGTGCGTCCGGCGCATCCGGGAAGGATCGCGAGCTTCTCGTCGCGCACCATCTCGGTGAGCACCGTGGCGTCCGCGACCGCGCGCGGACCGGCGCCCGGCAGGCTGATGTCGGCCGAATGGACACCCAGCGCGCTCAGGCGCCGCAGGATCTCCATCTTCGCCTCGATGGGCGGGTCGGTGACGGAGGGGCACTGCACGCCGTCCCGCAGCGTCTCGTCGAAGGTCTCGACCGTTCGGACGCGCGGCGCGGGCGCATCGCCGTGGACGTTCCAGTCGTGGATGACCGTGGCCTCGTCGAGCGCGTCGGACATGGGACCTCCGGCGGCCGGCTAACCGGTCGTGGCCCCATGGGGCGGAGGTGGGCATCCCCCTCCGCAACGCCTCCCCCGGTCGTTCATTTCGTCGCCTTGTTCAGAGACGCTCGACGATCACCGCGATGCCCTGGCCGCCGCCGATGCAGGCGCTCCCCAGGCCCCAGCGGCCGCCGCGCGCCGCGAGGGCGTGGACGAGCGTCGCCGTGATGCGCGCGCCGGAGGCGCCCAGCGGGTGGCCGAGCGCGATGGCGCCGCCGTGCACGTTCGTCTTGGCGCGGTCGAGGCCCAGCGCGCGCTCCACCGCGAGGTACTGCGCCGCGAAGGCCTCGTTGATCTCGACGAGGTCCATGTCTCCGACGGACTTCCCGATCCGCGCGAGCGCCTTCTTCGACGCCGGCACCGGGCCGATGCCCATGATCGTCGGGTCGCAGCCGGACACGCCCCACGACGCGAGGCGCGCCAGCGGCGTGAGGCCCTTCTTCGCGGCCCAGTCGGCGTCGGCGAGCACGAGGCTCGCGGCGCCGTCGCAGATCCCGGAGGCGTTGCCGGCCGTGACGAAGCCGTCCTTCTTGAACACCGGCGGCAGCTTGGCGAGCGTCGCGGCGTCGGTCGCGCGCGGGTGCTCGTCGACCTCGAAGGACTCCTCGCCCTTCCGGGTCTTCAGCACGAACGGCACGATCTCCCGCGCGAAGAACCCGGCGGCGTGCGCCTCCTGCCAGCGCCGCTGGCTGTCGAGGGCCACGGCGTCCACGTCCTCGCGGGAGAAGGCGCCCTGCTCGGCGAGCTTCTCCGCCGTCATCGCCATCGGCATGCCGGTCTGCGTGTCGGTCAGGCACTCCCAGAGGAGATCCTTCACGGCCGGAGGCCGGCCGAACTTCGCCCCGCCGTCGCGCATGCCGTGGATCACGTGCGGCGCCATGCTCATGTTCTCCATGCCGCCGACGAGCACCACGTTCGCCTGCCCGGTGAGGATCTGCTCGGCGCCGGTCACCACGGCCTGGAAGCCCGAGCCGCACAGGCGGTTCACGGTGAGCGCGGGCACCTCCTGCGGGATTCCGGCGCGCAGGCCCACGTGGCGTGCGCCGTAGATGCCGTCGTTGCTGGTCTGCAGCACGTTCCCGTAGATGACGTGGTCGACCTCCTCCGGTGCCACTCCGGCGCGCGCGAGCGCGGCCTTCGCCGTCGGCACGGCGAGGTCCTGTGCCGTGACGTCCTTGAGCTTGCCGCCCATCGTGCCGAAGGCGGTGCGCGTGGCGGAGAGGATCACGATCTCGCGGGGACGGACGTCGAGGGACACGGAAACTCCTTGTGGTCGCGCGCTCTATCGCGTCGGGCGCGCGTGTGGATAGGGGGCGTGCGTG
>JBDLRI010000026.1:0-5900 GCA_039800105.1 Pseudomonadota bacterium | reverse complement strand
GGGCGTCTCGAGGCGCACCTGGCCGCCGGCGGCTGGCTGCTCGGCGAGGGCGTGGGCGTGCACGGCGTGACCCACGGCCTGGCCGGCGCGGGCGTGCAGCTCACGCCGTTCTCCGAGCAGGCCTCGCTGGGGCTCGCCACCGGCGCGGCGATGGCCGGCCGGTCCGTGGTGGTGGTGCTGGAGGATCCCGCCGGCCTGGCGCGCGCCGCCGAGGTGCTCGCCGACGCCGCGGGGCTCGCGGGGCGCTCGGAGGGTGGCTGGACCGCCCCGGTGTGCGTGCTGGTCCCGTGGGATGCGGCGCTGCCGGACGTGCCCGGGGTGCCGGTGCACGTGGCGGCGTTCGCCGGGGATCTCGTCGCGATGGTCGATGCGGCGCTGGCGTCGCGCGGACCCGTCGTCGTCGCCATGACCCGCGCGGCGCTCGACTCCCGCGAGGATGCGGCCCCGGCGGCGCCCGGCGCCGCCCGCGTCGTGCGCGCCGGGACGGCCGTGAGCGTGCTCGCGCTCGGCGACGGTGTCGCGCATGCCCTGGCCGTCGCGGAGTCCTACGACGCCGAGGTGCTGGACCTTCGCGCGCGGTGGCCGCTCGACGTGGCGGCCGTGGCGGCCTCCGTGCGGCGCACCGGGCGCGTCGTGACCGTCGGGGCGCCGACGGCGCTCGCGGCGGCGGTCCAGGCGGCGTTCTGGCACCTCGAGAGCCCCCCGGCCGACGTGCCGGCGGACGCCGACGCGCTCGCGCGGGCCCTGGCGCAGGCGCTCGCCCCCTAGTTTCCACCCGTGTCCGGCCGCAGAGGCCGCGGAGAGACCATGTTCGTGTTCGAGCTTCCGGAGATCGGCGAGGGCGTCGTCGAGGGCGAGATCGTGCGGTGGCTGGTGAAGCCCGGCGACGAGGTGGCGCGCGATCAGCCCCTGTGCGAGGTCATGACCGACAAGGCGACGGTCGAGATCTCCAGCCCCCGCAGCGGCCGCGTCGCGCGGATGCACGGCAATCCCGGCGACGTGGTGAAGGTCCACGCGCCCCTCGTCGAGATCGACGAGGGCGGCGGGACGGCGGCGGCGCCGGCGAAGGCACCGCCCGCCGCGTCGGTGCCCCCGGCCCCCGCGAAGGCGCCGGCGGCTGCCGCGCCCTCCGCACCGCCCGCCGCCGCGCCCGCGGCGCCTGCGCCCGCCAAGGCGCCCGCCACCACGCCGGGTGGCGTGCCGGCCTCCGTGGCCGCGCGCATGCCGCCCCCGCCGGGCAGCACGCCGGGCGAGCGCGGCCGCACGCTGGCCAGCCCCGCGGTGCGCCACGCCGCCCGGGGGGCCGGCGTGGACATCGCGCAGGTGCCGGGCACCGGCCGGGATGGCCGCGTGACCCGCGCCGACATCGACGCCTTCGCCGGCATGCCCGCCCCGGTGGCGGCGCCGGCCCTCCAGGCCCCGGCACCCGTGGCGGGTGACGAGCGCATCAAGATCATCGGGCTGCGGCGCAAGATCGCGGAGAAGATGGTGCAGGCGTACCGGACGGCGCCCCACTTCACCTACGTCGACGAGGTCGACGCGGGCGCGCTCGTGGCGCTCCGCGCGCAGCTCCAGCCCCTCGCGCAGGCGCGCGGCGCGAAGCTGTCGTACCTGCCCTTCCTCATGAAGGCGGTCGCGCAGGTGGTCCGTGAGTTTCCGACGATCAACGCGGTCATGGACGAGGCGGACTTCAGCCTCGTCGTGCGGCGCGAGGTGAACATCGGCATCGCCACGGACACGGACGCCGGGCTGTACGTGCCGGTGGTGCGCAACGTCGAGTCGAAGAGCATCCTCGAGCTCGCGGCGGAGGTCGCGGATCTCACGCAGCGCACCCGCGAGGGCAAGGCGCGCATCGAGGAGCTGACCGGCGGTACGTTCACCATCACCTCGGTGGGCAACATCGGGGGACGCTTCGCGACGCCGATCCTCAACCACCCGGAGGTCGCCATCCTCGGGGTGAACCAGGTGCACGACCGCCCCGTGGCGCGGGACGGCCAGGTGGTGATCCGCCCCATGATGTACCTCTCCCCGAGCTTCGATCACCGCGTGATCGACGGGGCGGTGGCGGCGCGCTTCGTCAGCGCGCTCAAGGCGCTGGTGGAGCAGCCCGAGCGGCTCCTGCTGGACCTGCGGTGACGGGCGCGCCGTCGGAGCTGGACGGCGCGGTCGCGCTCCTGGCCGCGCACGGCGCGGCCGATGCCGACGTCGTGTCCGTGCGGGGCCTCGAGGCGCTCGTGGCGGGCGTGGCGGCGGGCGCCGGCCCGCGCGCGTGGCTGCTGCCCGGGCGCCGCGAGCGCGCCGTGGCGCTGCTGCGGGGCGCCACGCCGGACCGGCTGGACGCGGGTCGTCCTCGGCGTGTCGTTCCCCCCGGGCCCGGGCCCGTGGCGCGGGCGCTGCAGGCGGTGGGCCTGGCCGCGGCCTCCGGCGAGCGCGCCGTGGTGTTCTGCGGCGCCGGCAGCGTAGGCTACGGCGGATTCTCGGAGGCGCTCCACCTCGCGGCGGCGCGCGGCGCGCCGGTGACCTTCGTGGTGGCCTGGTACGTCACGCCGGGTCCGTTCGGCACCCAGGCCGCGCTGGCGCCGGCCGCGCTGGGGCGGGCACTGGGACTCGGCGGGGTCGAGGTCGACGGCCACGACGCGTCGGCCGTGCGCGATGCGGTGGCGCAGGCCGCGACCGGTCCGTGGGTCATCGAGGCGCGGCTCCGGCCTGCGGGCTGAGCGCCCCGGGGGCGTTGCGGGGGCCGGGGTCAGGCCCCCGCCCCAGGAGGCGGACGATCAGGCGCCGCGAGAGCTGTCGCGCTCGCGCGCGCTGGCGGGATCGTCCAGCGGGTCGGCCGGGATGGCCCGCGGCGCCGCGGAGCCCTCGCGGCGATCGCCGGGCTCGGGATCGCCGGACGAGGCGTCCTTGAAGGCCTTGATGCCGCGGCCGAACTGCCCCATCACCTGCGGCAGCTTGCCCGCGCCGAAGAAGATGAGAACGATGACGAGGATGACGAGCCATTCCGACATCCCGGGCATTCCGATTCCGAGCATGGGGCCTCCTGTGCCGCGCGCAGCCCCGAGGGGCTAACCGATCCCCGTGGATGCGCACCGCACCGTGTCCCCGCCCTTGCAGACCCACGTCGCCACGTGCCCGCCGAGGTACTGCACGAGGACCCGCGGGTCGGTCGACTCCCCCGGCGGCGGCGCGAAGAGGGCGAGGTCGGCGCGGGCGCCCACCTCCACCCGTCCGAGGTCCGGGCGTCCGAGCGCGTCGGCCGCGTGGGCGGTCACGCCGGCCAGCGCCTCCTCGGCGGTGAGGCCCATCGTGATGCACGCGAGGCCCGCGCAGGCGAGCAGGTCGCGGATCGGTGAGCTGCCGGGGTTGAGGTCCGTGCCGATCGCCATCCGAACGCCGGCGGCGCGCAGCTTCGCGACGGGGGGCGGCGTGTCGCGCAGCACCAGCATGGCGCCGGGCAGCAGCACGGCCACGGTTCCGGCCTCGGCCATCGCGCGGATGCCGGCGTCGTCGATCCGCTCCAGGTGGTCGGCCGAGAGCGCCCCGAGCGAGGCGGCCATCGCGGCGGCGCCGGTGTACGCCACCTGCTCCGCGTGGATGCGGAGCGAGAGCCCCGCGTCGCGTCCGGCCCGCAGGATCCGCTCCGCCTCGGCGAGCGTGAACGCCCCGCGATCGCAGTAGACGTCGATGCCCGCGGCGAGGTCGCGGCAGGCGTCGAGCTGCGGCCCGACGACCTCGTCGACGTAGTCGTCGCGACCGGCCGGCCGCGCGTGGGCGCCGAGGAACGTGGGGACCACCTCCACCGGGCCGCCTGCGTCGCGTGCCGCACGCAGCATCTTCGCCTCGTCGTTCGGGGTGAGGCCGTAGCCGCTCTTGATCTCCACGGTCGTGACCCCGCCCGCGAGCATCCCGTCGAGGCGGGCGCGGGCCAGCCGGGTCAGGGAGCGCGCGTCGGCGTCCCGCACCGCACGCACGGTGGCGTGGATGCCGCCGCCGGCCTCGAGGATCTCCGTGTAGCTGGCGCCGGCGAGGCGTCGGGCGAACTCGTCCACGCGGGTGCCGGCGTGGACCGTGTGGGTGTGCGGGTCGACGAGGCCGGGCAGCAGGATGCGCCCCCGGGCGTCGACGACGGTGTCCGCGCGCGGCGCGTCGGCGTCGGGGCCGATCCAGGCGATGCGGTCGCCCTCCACCAGCACCGAGACCCCCGTGCGCGCGGTGGTGCCGGTCCACACGGAGGCGGGCGCGCGGACGAGCAGGGTGCCGTCGAAAGCGCTTGCGCGTGCCTGTGCTCCTGTGGTATCCGCCGGACGCATCTCGGAGGCTCCATGAAGGCGTTCCTGTATCCCACCGCGCTCCTCCTCCTCGTCGCCTGCGACGGGAACTCCTACGCGCAGCCGGACAAGAACGACTTCGCCGACACCGGCAGCCTCGCCACCGACACGAACACCTCGACGGGGACCGGCACGGGCAGCGGGACCGGCACGGGCAGCGGGACCGGGAGCGGAACGGGCACCGGCACGGGGACGGGCACCGGCACCGGCTCCGGCGGGTCGGATGCCTGCGTGAACCCCTACGACCCCGTCAGCACGGTGGGCGGCTCGCGCGAGTACAGCTTCACCGGGAGCGTCGGTGTCCCGTTCCTGGGGAGTGCGCCGGTCGACGGCGCGACGTCCAGCCAGCGCAACGCGGGCCGCGGGCCGAGCGGGAACCAGTGGATCGTGACCGACACCACCGCCATCGACTCCCTCCTCGGCCAGCAGACCTCGACCCTGTCCGCGACGCACACCTGCGCCGGGGCGACCCCCGAGGGTGCGATGCAGGTGACGTCGCTGGCGGACGGCTTTTGGGACTTCGTCAGCGTCCTCGACGCCTCCGTGAAGCTCGGCGATGGCAGCGGCGGCCTGACCGGCCAGCCGTCGGTCGGGACGCTCTCCACGCCGTTCCAGTACCTGGCGCCGGCGAACACGCTGGTGGCGGGTACCGACTGGTCCTTCGCGTTCGACGTGATGACCCCGGCGGGCCTGCTGGACTTCGGCGGCGGCCCCGTGACATGGTCCGTGGCCGGCAGCGCCGAGAGCCGCGAGGACGGCGTGTACGCGCTCCCGGGCGGTGCCGACGGCCACGCGGTGTCGGTCATCTACACCTACACGGTCTCGTTGCCCGACGGCGACGGCGCGCAGGTGACGAAGAACCTCGAGGCCGAGATGATCTACGTGGCTGGCGTGGGGCTCGTGGAGTCCACCGTCACCAACACCACCGACAACGTCACGCTCACGCGCGAGTTGACCGCGTACTCCGGGCTCACGCCGCGCTGAGGCGGGCGTCCAGCCCCCGGGAGGGACGATGTTGCTTCTCGTGGCAGGGTGGCTGGTCGGCTGCCGGTTCGGCACCACCTTCGACACGGCCGTGCTCGGCAACGGCGATGTCCCCGCCGAGGACAGCGGCGCGGGGACGGGCTCCGGCTCCGGGACCGGTACGGGCAGCGGGACCGGGAGCGGCACAGGTACCGGGACGGGAACCGGGACGGGCGCGGAGGTCTCCGACGCCTGCGTGAACCCCTACGATCCGGTCAGCACGGTCGGCGGCACGCGGGAGTACGTGCTCACCGGCTCTGTGCTCGTGTTCGGGACGTCAGTGCCGGTCGACGGTGGGACCGCCAGCCAGCGCAACGCGGGGCGCGGGCCGGCGCAGGGTCCGTGGTGGGTGACCGACACGGTGAGCCTGGACCTCGGGTCGCTGGGGGTGCAGACCTCCACGCTGTCCGCGACGCACACCTGCGCGGGCGCGACCCCCGACGGCGCGATGCAGGTGACGTCGCTGGCGGATGGGTTCTGGGACTTCGTGAGCGTCCTCGATGCCTCGGTCAAGCTCGGTGACGGCAGCGGCGCGCTGACCGGCCAGCC
>JBDLRI010000025.1:0-90885 GCA_039800105.1 Pseudomonadota bacterium | reverse complement strand
AGTACAAGATCGAGGACGTGCAGATGCCCGTGTCCTCGGACGTCGAGTACCGCGAGGTCATCCAAGGCCTCGACGCCCTCCGGCCGCACTACCCGAGCATCGCGCTCGCGTCCGCGACCGGCGGCAAGGCAAAGTAGGAGGACGCCGTGTCGGACCCCGCAGCGGACCTCGAGACCGAGGTGGCCCCCCTCGACGGCCAGGACGCGCAGGCCGCGCAGGCGGCCGACGACGAGATCCTCATGCTTCGCCGCCGCCACCGCAAGGAGGCCGTGAGCGGGCTGAACCTCGTGGCGATGATGGACATGCTGACGATCCTGCTGGTCTACTTGATCACGCAGTACGCCAACCTGCCTGCCGCGAACGCATCCGGCGTGCAGCTCCCGGAGAGCTCCTCCCGCTCGCCGGTCGTGGCGGCCGTGAGCGTGATCATCGGCCAGACCGGCGTGTCCGTGGAGGGCGTCGGCGCCTGCACGCGCGAGGAGATGGAAGACCCCAAGGCCACGGTCGCGTGCCTCCAGAAGGGTCTGGGCGCAGCGAAGAGCAACCGCGAGGCGATGGCCGTGGCGCTGTTCGGCGACAAGACCAAGGCGCAGCTGGAGCTCATGATCGTCGCGGACGGCACGACGCCGTACCGCGCGCTGAAGGACGTCTTCAGCGTGGCGGGCAGCGAGGGCTTCACGGACTACCGGCTCGTCGTCAAGCAGGCGAAGGCCGGCGGATGAGGCCCGCGCGTCCGGGCGCTCGCCCGGACGCCGTGACGGCGTCGTGGGCGGAGGCGGTGGGCTCGCTGTCCATCGTGCTGCCCGCGTACAACGAGGCCGACAACATCGGCGAGAGCGTGCGCAGCGCGCTGGCGGTGCTGGATGCGGCGGGCGCGTCCGGCGAGGTGGTCGTCGTGGACGATGGCTCCCGCGACGGGACCGGCGTGCGTGCGCGTGCGGTGGACGACCGCCGCGTGCGTGTCGTCGCGCATGCCCACAACCGCGGCTACGGCGCGGCGCTGCGGACCGGTTTCGGGGCGTCGCGCTGCGCGTGGGTGCTGTTCACGGACGCCGACCTGCAGTTCGACCTCGCGCAGGTGGCCGCGCTGGGGGCGCGGGTGGGCGAGGCGGACCTCGTCATCGGCTATCGCGCACCGCGTCGTGACCCGGCGTTGCGGCGGCTGAACGGGTGGCTCTGGACCCGCGCCGTCAATGGACTGCTGGGCCTCGACGTGCGGGACGTGAACTGCGCCTTCAAGCTGCTCCCGCGCGCGCGGCTGGCGGCCGTGCCGCTGCGCAGCGAGGGCGCCGCGGTGAACGGCGAGCTGCTCGCGCGGTTGGGGCGCGCGGGCGCACGCATCGCGGAGGTGCCGGTGCATCATCGGCCGCGCGCCCGCGGGCGGGCCACCGGGGCGCATCCGCGGGTGGTGCTGCGCGCGCTCCGCGAGCTCGCCTCCCTGTACGCGGAGCTGGGCTAGTCGCCGGACGGGGGGCGTTGCGGGGGGATGGCCCCCCGCCCCAGGGACACCCGTGTCGCGGCGCCGTAGAGCCCCCGCGCGCGGATGCGCGCCAGCACGTCGGAGGGAACGAGGTGGGACACGTCGCTCCCGGCGGAGAGGGACGCGCGGATCCCGGTGCTGGCGATCTCGGGGAAGGTGGGTGCGTCCGGGACGGCGGGAAAGCCCGCGCGACCGACCACGATCGGCGTCCAGCGGGACTCGATGGTGGCCCAGTCCTTCCACGCGTGCGCCTGCGCCCGCACGTCGGCGCCCACGACGAGGCGGAAGGCGTGCTCCGGATGGCGGGCCGCGAGCGTCGAGAGCGTGTCGACGGTGTAGGACACGCCGCCCCGCTCGGCCTCGATCGGCTCGACCCGCGCCCACGCGCCCAGCTGCGCGGCGAGGGCCTCGCACAGCGCGAGCCGGTCGTCCCACGGGGCGAGGTCCTTGCCGAAGGCGTGCTGCCAGGTCGGGAGGAGCCAGACGGCGTCCACGCGGTCGGTCCAGCGCAACCACGACGCGACCATCGCATGGCCGACGTGGGGCGGGTTGAAGCTGCCTCCGTAGATCCCGACGCGCACGCTCCGGCTCCTCCGCGCGTGATAACGTGGGGCGGCAGGGTGAGGCCGCGGTGATCCGTCTGTACCAGGTGGGCAAGTCCTATGGCGACCACGAGGCGCTGCGGGACGTGACGCTGTCGATCGACAAGGGCGAGTTCGTCTATGTCACCGGGCCGTCCGGGGCGGGGAAGTCCACGCTCCTGAAGCTGCTGTACGGCGCGACCACGCCGAGCACGGGCAAGCTGCTCGTCGCCGGGATCGACATCGCGCAGCTCCAGGGCGGGCGGCTGCCGCAGCTCCGCCGCAATGTCGGCGTGGTGTTCCAGGACTTCAAGCTGCTGCCGCGCCGCTCGGTGGGCGCCAACGTGGCGCTGGCGCTGGAGGTGGTCGGCGCCCCGGCGGAGCAGATCCGCCGTCGCGTCCCCGCGGTGCTCAACATCGTGGGCCTGAAGGCCCGCGAGGACGCGCTCGCCAGCGAGCTTTCGGGCGGCGAGCAGCAGCGCGTGGCGATCGCCCGCGCCATCGTCAACGATCCGGCGGTGCTGCTGGCGGACGAGCCGACGGGCAACCTCGACGGTGCCATGGCGGTGGAGGTCATGGAGATCCTGCAGGCCATCAACCTGCGCGGCACCACCGTGCTCGTCGCGACGCACGACGTGGGTCTCATGGACCGCTTCCCGCACCGGCGCGTGCGGTTCGAGGGTGGGCGGCTGGCGCCGCAGGCTGGCGCCCGGGGGCGCGCATGAACGGGGTCATCGCCCGCGCGTGGCGCGGCATTCGGGAGAACCGCTACCTGTCGTTCGTGAGCACGGGCGTCATCGCCGCGGCGCTCGCGCTGCTCGGCGTGTTCGCCCTCGGCATCCTCAACATGCGCGCGGTGCTGGTGGCCTGGGAGCATGACGCGCACATCAGCGCGTACGTGGCCAAGGACCTCCCCGCCGCGGAGGCGGCGGCCCTGCGCGCGAAGGTGGCCGCGCTGCCGCAGGTGGAGACGGTCACGTGGGTCTCCGAGGCCGATGCGCGCGCGTGGCTCGGCACCCAGGTGCCGGAGTTGGCGCCGAGCATGGGAGAGCTGGCGCGCGGGACGCTGCCGGCCTCGATGGAGATCACGCTGCGCTCGGGCGCGGTGCGACCGGAGGCGCTCGAGTCCTTCGTTCGGACCCTTCGCGGCCTCGGCCCCTGGACCGAGATCGACTACGGCCAGGAATGGGTGGCGCGCATCGCCACGTTCGTGTCCATGCTGACGGTGACGGGGTCCATGCTCGGGGTGCTGATCGCGGTGGCGGCGGTGTTCCTCGTGGCGAACACGGTGCACCTCGTCGTGTTCTCGCGTCGCGACGAGCTCGCCATCATGCGGCTCGTCGGCGCGACGGACGGCTACATCCTGGGCCCGTTCGTCACCGAGGGCGTGCTCCAGGGGCTCGTGGGCGGGCTGGTGGCGCTCGGCGGGCTGTGGGCCGTCTACGCGGGCGTGGTGGCGCGCCTGCGCGATGCCCTGGGACCGGCGCTGGGTCACGACGCCCTGCGCTTCCTGCCTCCCGGCTGGTGCGGCGCGTTGGTGCTCGGGGGTGTCCTGGTGGGCGGTCTCGCGTCCTACGGTGCGGTGCGGCGCTTCCTGGGAAGCCTGCCGTGAGCTCGGTGTGGCTGCTCCTCGCGCTGGCGGGCGTGCCCGACCTGCTCGGCGCGCCACCCGGGGATCCCGTGGCCCAGCTCGAGGAGCTGGAGCGCACGCTGATCGGCATCGACGAGCAGTTGCGCGCCCTTCGCACGCGGGAGGCGGCGCTGGACCTCAAGCACCGCGAGGATCTGGGGCGACTGGAGACCACCACCGCGGCGCACGCCCAGCGCCGTGCGGCCGCCGCGGCACGCCTCGGAAGCTACTACCGGCTCAAGCGACGCGGCCTCGTGCGGCTGGTGTTCGACGCGGACGACCCCTCCACGATGCGCCGCCGCGTACGCTACCTGCTCGCGCTGGTGCGGTCGGACGAGAGCGCCGCGCGGGACCTCGCCGCGGCCCGGGATGCGGCGCGCGTGGCTGCCGAGCGCGTGGAGGCGGATCTTCGCCTGGCCTCGGAGCTGCGTGCGGAGCTGGAGCTGCGCCGGCAGGAGATCAAGGAGAAGCGGGACGCGCGTCGCGCGCTCGTGCGCGCCATGCGGGCCGACGTCGACCTGGTCGCGCGCTGGCAGGCCGTGCGGCAGGCGGGCAGCGAGGACCTGCGCGCCGTGGCCGCGCCCGCCGAGCCCGAGACACCCGTCCGGCCTGCGCCACCCGCCGCGACGGCCCCTGCCGCCGTGGCGCCCGCTGCGCCCGCGGCGCGCCCCGAGCCCGCGCCGGTCGCCGAGCCGGCCGATCCCGGGCAGGGCTTCCGGGCGGCGCGCGGTTCCCTGCGGTCGCCTGTGCGCGGGAAGGTCCTTCGTGGCTTCGGCAGCTACACCGACCCGACCACCCACACCACCGCGGACAACCTCGGCGTCGATCTCGTCGCGCCGCTCGGTACGCCGTTCGTCGCCGTGTACGACGGGGTGGTCGCGCGTGCGGGCTACGTGCGCGGGTACGGCCAGGTGGTCACCGTCCAGCACGGCGCGTACACGACCATCTACGCGCACGCCAACGGGCTGCGCGTGGCACAGGGCCAGGCGGTCAAGGCGGGCGAGGTGCTCGGGAACGTCGGCAACACCGGCCTGGTCGAGGAGAGCGGGGCCCGGCTGCACTTCGAGGTGCGCTACAACGGCACGCCGCAGGACCCGGCGGACTGGATCGGCGCGCTCGGTCGCTAGCCGCGCGCCGAGCCTGCCACGCGCCGACGCTCAGCCCTCGACGTCGGCGTCCACCCAGTCAGGGGCCTCAGCGTGGGAGAGGTCCACGGCCAGCACCGTGGCGAGGCCATCCGCCAGCGGCTCGACGAGTCGCAGCAGGAGGCGCGTCCCGCCAGGGGTCGCACGGAACTGCACCCACCGGAGCGGGAGGTCGACCCGGACTCCACGGGCGTGCACCTGTGCGACGCGAAGCCGGGGGACGATCCGTGCCAGCGCCACCGCGCGTCCAGGGCCGTCGGCCGGTCGCCAGCCCGTATCCACCCGCAGCAGGTCGCCGCCCAGCGCCCGCACGTCGTGCACGCCCGCGCGCAGGCCCTCGGCGTCGCGGGCCGCCAGCCGCCGCAGCACGCCGAGGTCGACGCCGTCCGGCACCGAAGCGGGCCTCTCGAGGGTGAACAGCTCCGCCACGCGCTCGAACCACGTTGGCGCGTAGTCGGGGTGATAGACTCGCACGCGACCATGGTACCCCCGCCGCTCTTCCTCTTCGACATCGATGGCACGATCCTGCGCACGCACGGTGCCGGCCGCGAGGCGTTGGACGAGGCCTTCGCGCGGGTGTGCGGCTGGTCCGACGCGACGTCGGGCGTCCCGATCGGCGGGAGCACGGACAGCGCCATCGTGCGTGGCGTGGCGGCGCGTTTCGGTGTCCGCTGGCCCGACGACACGCGGGCGCCCTGGGACGCCGAGGCCTTTCAGGCGGCCTACCTCGATGCGTTGTCCCGTCGACTGGCGACGGGTCGCGCGGAGCGCTGTCCCGGCGTGACGGATCTGCTCGCGGCGCTCCACGGTCGGGCGCACGTCGCGCTCGTCACCGGCAACTGGCCGGCCGGGGCACGCATGAAGCTGGCGGCGGTGGGGTTGGACGGATGGTTCCCGCTCGGCGCGTTCGGGGATGACGCGGTGGACCGCAACGCCCTCGTCCCCATCGCGTGCGGGCGCGCGCGGCAGGCGGGGTGGCACTGGTCGCACGTGGTGGTGGTCGGGGACACGCCGGCGGACGTGGCGTGCGCCCGTGCCGGGGGTGCCATGGCCATCGCGGTGGAGACGGGCTTCTCCCCGTCGCCGGAGTTGGCGGCCGCACGTCCGGACCTGCTGGTGTCGGACCTGGATGCCGGTCGTGACGCGGTGCTCGCGCTCGTCGGCCTCGCCGCAGGCTGAATCAGAAGCCGGTGCCCCACGTCGGCAGCGTCGGGGCGCCTCCGTCGAGGATGAGGCCCCAGTAGGCGACACCGAGACCCAGCGCAGCGACGCCGCCCGAGGTCGCGACGAGCGTGTTCACGAGGCTCGCGGAGTCCTGCAGTTCCGTCGTGGTCGCCGCCAGCTCGAAGTCTTCCCGCTCGATGTAGGCGAGGGCGTACACGCCGCCCGCGCCGACCATGCCGAGCAGCCCGGACACGATGAGCGGGGTCTTCTCCCGCGGTCGCGTGCGCTCGACCTTCACGATCTTCACGCCATCCTCGCTGTAGGTGACGTTGGGGTCCTCGGGCGCCGCGACCGGCTGGTTCTGCGGGAGGGTGCTCTCGGGGCGCAGGTACTGCGCGGGGATGGCGTTCCCCTCGATGAGGAACGCCCCGCGGGTCGTGCCGTCCTTGGCCACCTGCTGGACGATGTGGGGGCGCTCCGTCGTGGCTTCCGCGTTCTCCAGCGGTCGCCCGTCGACGAACAGCATCGACCCGGCCGGCTTGACGATGATCATGCCCTCGAGCGGGACGACGGAGGACGCCGCCGCCATGCGCTCCTCCTCGTACACCTGACGCATCGGGTGCACCATCGGGAGCTCCGACGAGTCCCAGTCGTGCGAGGGGTCCACCTCGAGCGCGACGCGGAACCAGCGCCGCGCCTTCGGCACGTCCTGCACCCCGAGGAAGTAGTACGCACCGATCAGGCGGTAGGCGTTCGCGAACACCGGGGGCGGCGCGGTGCGTCCCAGGCACACGAGGTCGGTCTCGAGGCGGCGCGTGACGGCGCCCATGCGCGGCAGGTCCTGTTCGCGCATCGCCACGATGGCCTGCTCCAGGTCGCTCACGAGCTGGTCCGTGGTGTACGCCGAGCGGCACTCGGCGCGCGCCGAGGGGGACCAGGCGAGGCAGACGAGGGAGAGGAGGACGATCGCGAGCGTGCGCACCGGTCACCGGGGTGGACAGGAGAAGCCTAGCATGGACGGTGGGCGTGCGTCAGTCGGGTCGGATCCACGCCACCACGGCGCCCGCTTCCACGGCGGTGCCGTCGGCCACGGCGAAACGCGCCACGATGCCCGCCGAACCCGCGCGGACCGGCGCGAAGGTCTTCATCACCTCGATGAGCCCGATCGCGTGCGTCGACTCGACGTGCTGCCCGAGCTCCGCGTAGTTCGGGTCGCGGGGGCTGGGCCGCCGCCAGAAGGTGCCGTCCGTCGCGACACGGACCGGCACGAGGCCCGGCTCGGGCGCCTCCACCGTCTCGGTGCGGGCCGTCCCGGCCTCCTGCGACGCGGAGGCGAGGCCGCCGCGGGACAGGGCCACGAGGTCGTGCAGGCTCCAGATGCGCGGGTTCCGCGCGTGGCGCGGCGTCGCCCACGCCATCTCCACGAAGGCTTCGAGGTAGGCGCGCAGCTCACGGAACGACACCACCTCGTCCGTGTCCATGCGCGCGGCGGCCGCCATGGGGTCCATGTCCGCCTCGATGCGGGCGGCGGTCTCGTCCATCTGCCGCTGGATCTCGGCGCGCTCGGCGGGATCCGTGGCGGCGATCTCGAAGTCATCGTCGAGCTTGGTGTTGAACGCCGCGATCGCGAGCGTGCGGCCCTCCATCACGGCGAGGCGGGTCAGCGGGGTGCTCAGCTGCAGCACGGGCTCGTAGGGCATCCCGGCCATGGCGTAGTAGCCCGCGCCGCTGGCCTTGCGAAGCAGGATCGTCGCCATCGGGACGGTGTTCGTGGAGTTCGTGTAGATGAGGGAGGAGCCGTAGCCGAGCAGTCCCTGCGCCTCGGCCTCGACCCCGATGTCGAACCCGGCGATGTCCTGCATCCACACCAGCGGGATTCCGTCCTCGTTGCAGGCGCGGCTGAACGCCGCGATCTTCGCGATGCCGTCCCGGTACAGGATCCCGCCGGCGCGCATCCGCCCGGGCACCTCGGGATGCGGAGTCGGCATCAGGTTGTTCGCGACGAAGCCGCACCACAGGCCTCCGACGCGCCCGACACCGCAGATCATCTCCGTTCCGCGGTCGGCCATCACCTCGCAGAACAGGGAATCATCCACCAGGCGCGCCAGGATCTCGCGGGCGTCGTACACCTGGCGGTGATCGTCCGGCAGGAGGGCGGCGATCTCGCCGGGGTCGAACGCCGGGGGCGCGGGTTCCGCGCCATGACGGTAGAACGGCGCCGCGCTCCCGGGAAGGCGCGCGACCTCGTCGCGCAGCACGCGCAGGGCGGTGGGGTCGTCCGGCACCCGCACATCGGCGCAAGCCGACTGGTGCACGTGCACCTCCGGTCCGCCGATGTCGAGGCTCGTGAGCTTCATCGCCTTGGCGCCGCGGATCAGCGCGGCCCCCGCGATGACCATGTAGGCGCCCTCGGTCATGACGACGCGGTCGGAGATGATCGGCATGTAGCCGCCGCCGGCGATGCAGTCGCCGAACACGCCCGCGACCTGCGGCACGCCGTTCGCCGCCAGGAGGCTGTTCATGCGGAAGATGTGTCCGGCGCCGGTGCGACCCGGGAAGCTCAGGGCCTGCTCGGGCAGGAACAGTCCCGAGCAGTCGACGAGGTACACCACGGGTACGCGCAGCCGCAGCGCCACGAACTGCGCGCGCTCGATCTTCTCGGGCGACAGGGGCCACCACGAACCGCTGGCGACCGTGTTGTCGTTGGCGATGACGACGCAGCGACGCCCGGCGATGGTGCACAGCGCGGTCACGACGCCGGCGCCGGGCGCCTCGCGCTTCGAGCCGCGAAAGGTCCGGCCCCAGTTGACGTAGCTTCCGATGGGCAGCACCGCCGTGCCAGGATCGACGAGCGCCTCGATGCGTTCCCACGTGGGCATCTTGCCCTTCTCTCGGACGCGGGCGGCGGCCTGGGGGCCCCACCCGTCGCGCACGGTGGCCTGGTGGGTCGCGAGGGTCCCGGCGCGCAGCTCGTTGCGGATACGCAGCGGTTCCGCGTCCGGCGGAAGGGGGGTCCCGATGGGACGCAGCGAGACGAAGGCCATGGTGCGCTCCGGTGCGACGAGGGGTCGGGTGCGTCAGGGGGGCGTGGGCGGAGTCCGCGGGGGCGCGGACGTCGGTGCGGTCGGCACCACGGGCGAGGGGGGCGCCGGGCTCGCGGTCGTCGGGCCCGTGGGGGCGACGGGAGCGGGCGTCCCCGGAGCCGCGGGCGCGGGGGCAGCCTGCACGGCGGGACCCTCCGCCGCGGGCGCGTCGCCACCCTGCGCCCCGAGGCGCATGAGCAGCGCCGAGCGCATCATGCGCGCCCGCTGGCGGGCGGCGCGGGCGTCCTCCGCGAGGGCGGCCAGCTCGGAGTCGCCGGTGTGGGAACGATCCGCGACGTAGGTCAGACCATCCCAGTACAGCCCGGCGTCCACCTTCAGCGTCTCGTGGCCCGGCCAGCCCACGCACGCGAAGTCGATTCCCTGGCGCAGCATGGTCGTGCCCTGCAGGACCTCGCATCCATCGTGGCGGTCGCGGGTGCCGAGCTTGCGTCGCGGCAGCACGCGCCACACGCACGCTTCGCAGGTGCGCTTCATGAGCAGCGCGGCGTTGCGTTCCGGAGCGGTGAGGCGGCTCTCCACGCTGGCCTCGCGGCGTGCCTCCCAGCCAGCGACGCCCAGGAACGCCGCCAGCCCGAGTGCGGTCGCGACGCGCAGCTTCGGCAGTCGCTCCCACACCCACGCCACGCCGATGGCCCCGGGAAGCATGAGCACGAGCGTCGGGACCACCAGCATGCGGTACGTGGCGACCTCGAGGCCTGCGAGCCAGCCCGCGAGCGCCGCGAGCTGTGCGGCGAAGTTCAGCGCCATGTACCCGACCCAGCGATCGCGCCAGCGGGTGGCGAGGCCGGCGGCCGCGAAGCCGAGCACCACGAAGCCGCCGCTCAGCCATTCGATGAGGAGCCATTCCCCGGCATCGTGCGTCCACGAGCGGATCGTGGTGCGCTCCTCCATCGCCTCCCAGTCGTCGAAGTCGACCGGCGAGAAGGCATGCCCCTTCCAGTGCAGGAACGTCCGTCCCACGAGCCACAGGACGATGCCCCACGCCCCCGCGAGCGCGCGTGGATCACGACGCCAGAGGATCCACAGCAGCACCGCGGGCCAGCCCTCGTAGCGCACGAGGCCGATGGCGCCGACGATCAGGTCCGCCAGCGTCAACCGGCCGCTCACGGCGCACGCCAGTCCGAGGTACAGCACCGTGGCGTAGGTGCCCTCCTGGTACATCGCGCCGGTCCAGACCATCGACGGCGCGAAGCAGGAGAGGATCAGGAAGCCCAGGCCCGCCACGCGGCCTGCGATGCGCTCCGCGACCCACGCGCCGGCAGCGACCCCCACCGCGGCCACGGCGGCGAGGGTGAGCCGCACCGCCAGGATTCCACCGCCGAGCCGCGCCACGAGGGCGATCAACGCCTGCGTCGTGGGCAGCCAGCCCTGCACCAGCAGCACGTCGCGTCCCGCCCAGCGCTGGAAGGCGTCGAAGGAGAAGTTGTCGGGGTGCTCCGCGATCAGGACCGCCCGCGCCGCGAACGCGACGAGGAAGGCGAGGAGGGCCATCATGCGCGGCGTCATGCGGCTCACCCGGCCAGTAGTCCGTCGAGGAACGTGGTGTCGTAGGTGCCCGCCCGGAACGCCGGGTGCGCGAGGATGCGCAGGTGCAGGGCGATCGTGGTGGGTACGCCCTCCACCGTCATGCGCCGCAGGGCGTCCTCCATGCGGGCGATGGCGGCGTCGCGGGTGGGTGCATGAACGATCACCTTCGCGATCATGCTGTCGTAGTACGGGGAGATGGGGTCCCCCTCGCGGAGGTGCGTGTCGACGCGGATTCCGTCCCCCTCCGGCAGGACGAGGCGGGTCACGCGGCCCGGCGCCGGGCGGAAGCCGGCATCGGGGTCCTCGGCGTTGATGCGGCACTCGATGGCGTGGCCGCGGAACGTCGGCTCGGGGCGCACCACCTCGTTCGCCGCCACCCGAAGCTGCAGCTCGACGAGGTCCAGTCCCGTCACCATCTCCGTGACCGGATGCTCGACCTGGAGGCGCGTGTTCATCTCGATGAAGTACAGGCTGCCGTCATCGTCCATCAGCATCTCGATGGTGCCGGCGTTCACGTAGCCGGCCGCGCGGCACGCCTCCGCGACCTGCGCGCCCACCTCGGCCCGGCGCGCCGGCGTCAGGGCCGGACTCGGGCTCTCCTCGAGCAGCTTCTGGTGCCGCCGCTGGACGGAACATTCCCGCTCGCCGAGGTGCACGAGATTGCCATGGCGGTCGCCGAGGATCTGGAACTCCACGTGGCGCCCGCGCAGGATCAGCTTCTCCACGTACAGGGCGCCGTCGCCGAAGGCGGACAGCGACTCCGCGCTGGCCTGTGCGTAGGCCTCGTCCAGCGCGGCGGGTTCGAACACCCTGCGCATGCCGCGACCCCCGCCGCCCGCGCGCGCCTTCAGCAGCACGGGGTAGCCGATGCGCGCGGCGACGGCGCGTGCCTCCTCGACGTCGGCCACGGTGCCGTCGCTTCCAGGGATGAGGGGCAGGCCGAGGGCGCGCATGGTGGCCTTCGCCACGGCCTTGTCGCCCATCTGCCGAATCGCCGTCGGCGACGGGCCCACGAAGCGGATGCGCTCCTGGGCGGCGAGCGTGGCAAAACGGGCGTTCTCGGACAGGAAGCCCCATCCCGGGTGGACGGCGCTGCACCGGTGGGTGCGCGCCGCCGCCAGCAGCGCGGCGGCATCCAGGTAGCCGGCACGGCCGCCGACGTGCGCCACGACATCGGCGTCCTGAAGCCACTGCAGCTTCGCGTCGGGCTCCGTCGTCGCGGCCACCACCTCGATGCCGAGACGGCGGCACGTCCGCGTGACGCGCGCCGCGACCTCCCCGCGGTTGGCGATCAGGATGCGGCGGAACATCAGGCCCCGAGCTCCTGCTCCAGCACCTTGCGCGCCAGTCCGGCGTCCACGTCCGCCTTGTGGGACTTCATCAGCGCGCCCATCGCGCGGCCGAGGTCCTTCGCGGAGGTCGCACCGCTCGACGCGATCGCCTCGCGGACCCAGCCGCGCGTGGTCTCCTCGTCCGCCAGCTGCGGCAGCAGCGCCGCCACGAGCTCCAGCTCGATGCGCTCCTGCGCGGCGAGGTCCTCGCGACCTGCGGCCACGTACTGCTGGAGGCTGTCCTCGCGCTGGTTCTTCATGCGCCGCAGCGCCTCGAAGCAGCGATCGTCGGTGACCGGACCCTTGCCGTCCTTCTCCAGCTCGAGGAAGGCGGCGCGGATCATCCGCCAGCCCGTGGTGCGGGCGGTGTCGCGCGCGAGCATCGCCTGCTTGAGTCCGGCGGTCACGCGTTCGGCGAGGGTCATGGGGTCCTCCGTGCCCGGCAGCGCTATCCCGACGGCGCGCGCTCCGCCCGTGTCTCCGCGGGCTCCGGGTCGGTCCTCCCGTGCACCTCACCCAGCAGGCGGAGCGCCGGGGCGCGACCCCAGGGGATGTCCAGCATGCGCCACTGCCAGTTGCCCGCGGCGACGCCCGGGGTGTTGAAGCGCGCCTCGCCGCCGAGGCCGAGCAGGTCCTGCATCGGCGCGATCGCCGTCCCGGCGATGCTGGCCCACGCCTCGCGGAGCAGGGTCCACGCGGGGTTGGCGCCGTCGCGGGCGGTGGTCACGCGCATGCGGTGCTGCGTGCGCGCGTCCGTGGACGCGTACCATCCCGCCGTCGTGTCGTTGTCGTGGGTGCCGGTGTACACGACCCAGTTCGGGTCGGTCCAGGTGTGCGGCAGGAACGGGTGATCGCCGCCCGCGCCGTAGGCGAACTGCAGCACCTTCATCCCGGGGAGGCCGAGGCTGCGGCGCAACGCCTCCACGTCGGGCGTGATGTCCCCGAGGTCTTCCGCCACCAGCGGGAGCGTGCCGAGCGACGCGCGCAGCGCCTCGAAGAGCGCGGCACCCGGCCCGGGTTCCCAGCGGCCGCGCCGGGCGTCCGCCTCGTCGGCGGGAATGCACCAGTTCGCGAGGAAGCCGCGAAAGTGATCCAGCCGCACGGCGTCGACCAGTTCCAGCTCCCGTCGCAGGCGCGCCTGCCACCACGCGTAGCCGTCGCGGGCGTGGGCGGGCCAGTCGTACACGGGGTTGCCCCAGCGCTGGCCGGTGGGAGAGAAGTAGTCGGGCGGCACCCCCGCGATCGGGTCCGGTCGCCCGCCCACGTCGAGACGGAACAGCGCGCGGTGCGCCCAGGTGTCACACCCGTCGCCGCTCACGAAGATGGGCACGTCGCCGAGCAGGCGCACCCCGCGCCGCGCGGCGTGTTCCCGCAGGCGCGTCCACTGCACGTGGAACAGGTACTGCAGGCCCTCCGCCACCGCGACGCCATCCGCGTGCGTCCGCCGCAGCGCAGGCAGGTTCCGTCGTGCCGCCGCGGCGGCCGGCCAGTCCCACCACCCGCCGCCGTGGGCCTCCGCGAGGGCGGCGTACAGCGCCCAGTCGGCCAGCCAGTCCTTCTGCGCGGCGACCCATGCGCGGCACTCCTGCGTCGGCGCGATCGCGCGCGCGGCCTGGCGGAGGAGCGGCATCTTCCAGGACTCGACGCGCTCCCAGTCGGCGCGGTCGCGTCCCCAGGGCGTCGACGTCGGGGGGAGCAGGCCGTCCTCGACGAGCGTCTCGACCGAGATCAGCCGCGGGTCCGCGGCGAACGCCGAGGGCGACGCGTACGGAGAATGGCCCGGGCCGACCGGATGGAGCGGCAGCACCTGCCACGTGTCCAGCCCGGCCTGTGCCATCCAGTCCACGAATGCGAAGGCCCAGGCGCCGATCTCGCCGATCGGGCCCGGGCCTGGCAGGGCCGTGGGGTGCAACAGGACGCCCGCGTGCCGGGACCTCACTGCCTCACCCCGCGCGCGTTCAGCGACGCAGGCGGCCGCCGCTGCGGCGCTTGCGGAGCTGGCCGGCAGCGCGCATGCGCTGCTTGGTGTGCTTCGCCTTCAGCTTGGCACGGTGGCGCGCGGTCTTGTTGCTCTTCTTCTTCGGCTGGGTCTTGGGCATGACGGGGTTCTCCGACGGGCCGCGCTAACGTGGGGCGCGTCCGCTGTCACGTCGTCTCGCGCCCGGAGGAGCGACCCAGGCGCGCGAGGACCTTCGCCACCTGCCGCGCCTTGTAGAGGTCGTGCCGGTTGTCGCCCGATTCGTTGGCCGCGGCCGTGGCGGCGTCCACGACCTGCAGCTCCACCATCACGGTGACGGTCTCGCCGAGCAGGACGCGGTTGCGGGGCATGGCGGTGCCGGGCAGGTCGTACACACGCACGGGAAGGTCGGCGATGAAGTTCACCACCCGGTACGTGCTGCCCGACGCGTGGTTGGCGCTCGCCTGCATCGGACGGAGGATGTTCCGCAGCTCGGGCGCGTCGGCCGCGAAGTCGGCGAGCTCCTCGGCGGTGAACAGGTTCTGGTGGCTCTCCCCCGGGATCACGCAGGGGAACGGGACGACGTTTCGGAGCAGCCACGCCAACGCCGGCAGGACGTCCTCCCGCGTGTCGGTGACGACTCGGAAGCGCAGCTTGTCGAAGACGGTGGTCGCCGTCGCCTCGCGCTTGGCGAGCAGCTTCGTGATCACGCTCGGGCGGGTCTTGCGGTTGCCGTAGAACGCCACGATGGGCAGGCCCTCCGCCCGCATGCGCTCCGCGGCCGCCACGATCTTGGCGTTGGCGAGGTCGATGAGGTCGATCTCGCGGAAGGCCGATTCCGCCTTGAGCTGCTGCATCTCCAGGTGGTTGATGACGTGCATCAGCTTGAGGATGGCGCAGACCTGGATGCGGTCGCGGCTGAAACGCTCGCGGACCGACGCCACGAGGAAGGCGTCGCGCACGTCGGACGGGCGCCGCAGATCCGGTTTGAACGTGAGGCCGACGTGCTCCTCGAGGTAGTTCACCGCCTGGTTGTAGAGGTAGGCGAGCCGCTCGCGCGCCCAGGGCTCGTTGCGCACGTCGAGCAGCCACAGCGCCAGGAAGCGATCCACCTCGTCGCGGGAACGGAACGCCAGGCCGGTCCAGTCGACCACGGAGCCGCCGGACAGGGCGAGCATGACCGCGTCCCGGTCCAGCGAGGCCAGCGTTCGCGGTGCGGCCTCGGGGTTCGGCGTCTCGTCGAGTTCGAGGGCGTCGGGGCGCATGCATCGACGGTAACCCCGCGTTAGCCCGCGGGCATGGTCAAGACCGGTCTCCTGGCGTCCCTCCGGAACGCCCTCGCCGTCGCGCTTCGCAACCCCGGCTACGTGGTGGTGCTGTCGGTCGTCTCCGGCGGCCTGGGCACGCTGTTCTCCGACCTCGTCGCGGAGCTGGCGGTGCGGGTCGCGAGCCCCGACCGCGGCCGTCCGGAGCTGCTCGTGTCCGAGCTGACCCGCACCGCCGCGGACATCGCCTGGGGCGCCACCGTGGGCGCGCTCGTCGCGGCCAGCACGCTGTACCTGTGGGTGCAGAAGGAGCGCGGCCAGGCGGCGTCGTTCTACGACGGCCTCAACTACGGGCTCAACCGCTTCGGCCGGATGGTGCGCGCGCACGGGCGGGCCCTGCTCGCCGTGCAGCTCGGCATGCTCGTCATCGTTCCGGGAATCCTGTTCGGCCTGCAGTACGCCTTCGTCGACGCCATCGCCGCGCTCGACGACCAGGAGACGGACCCCCTCGCGCGCAGCCGCCGCCTCACGGCCGGACGCCGCGGCCTCATCCTGCGTACGTTCGCGGTGTTCGGGCTGTGGTGGCTTCCGTACCAGCTGCTGCTGCTCTACATGGTGCAGGATCCCGACACCTTCCTCGTCTCGACCCTCGGGCTGCCGACGTCCACGGCGGAGCTGGTGGGGCCGACGCTCCTGCCGGCGGCGGGCGCCATCAACGGGCTCGTGCTCGTGCTCCTCGACCTCTGCATGGTGCAGTACTACCTCGACCTCTTCCGCAAGCCGAAGGCGGAGGACGCGGCCGGCGCGAAGCGCTGAGTGGCTGCCGACGTCGACTGGCTGCATGATCCCGCCCGCCTGCTCTGGGGCGGGGCCTCGGGCCGGCCCCGCAACGCCCCGGCCCTCGCGGTGGGTGGGTTGGCGCCGGGCGCGGCGGTCGCGGGCATCGCGAGGCTGGGTCGCGCGTGGGTGGTGGTGCCGACCGCGGAGGACCTCGAGCGCTGGTGCCGCGCCCTGCGCTGGCACGGCGCGGTGCCGATGGCGTACCCCGCCGACGATGTCCGCCCGTGGTCCGGGGAACGTCCCGACCCCGAGATCCCGGCGCGCCGGGTGGCCGCCCGGGACGCGTGGGAGCGCGGGGAGCGGGTGGTGGTCGTGTGCGAGGCCCGCGCGCTCCTGCAGCGCGTGCCCGAGGTCCTCCCGGTGGTCGAGGTGCGCGTCGGGCAGGGGATCGACCGCGCCGTGCTGGTGCGGGCGCTGCAGGCCCGCGGCTGGGTCGTGGCGCCGCGGGTCGACGCGCCCGGGTCGGTGTCGGTGCGGGGCGGAACGCTCGACGCCTGGTCGCCGCTCGCGCCCGGACCGGTGCGCATCGAGTGGTTCGACGACGAGGTGGAGCGCATCCGCGCGCTCGCGCCCGACGGTCCGCTCGACTCGGTGCGTCTGCTGCCCCTGCGCGAGGCGGTGCTCGACGCCCCGGCGGTGGAGCGCGCCCTCGCGGTGGTGCGCGCCGAGGGACGGCACATGGACCCCGCCGTCCGCCGTCGGCTGGAGGCCGATCTTCTCGCCGGAATCGCGTTTCCTGGCGTGGAGGACCTGCTTCCGCTGACCACCGGCGTCGTGGCGCTCGCGCCGCCCGGCGGCGGCCGCGAGGGGGGTGGACCCCCCTCCGCCCCAGGAGGGATCCCCAGGGAACCCTGGTTCTGCTGGGAGCCGGACCTGGTCGCGGACGTGCTGGCGCGCGCGGACACCTCGCAGCGCACGCGCTGGGAGGCCCTGCCGGCGTCCGAACGTCCGCCGGTGGATCCGGCGGCGCGGTTCGCGGCGCCGCGGGAGCTGGCGCTGGGGCGGGCGGTGTCGCTCGGGCGCCTCGTGATGCACGGCGCCCTGGACGCCGACACGCGCGACAACGCGGGGCTGCGGGTGACCGGCGGCGAGCTGCGTCCGGTGGCGCGTCAGCTCACGACGTGGGCCGAGGAGGGGCGTTCCGTCACGCTCGTCGTGGAGGGTGCGACGAAGGTGGAGCACCTGCGCGCGCTGCTGGCGGCGCACGGTGTACGGCCCGACACCGGGCGCGCCCGCCCCGGACGCATCGCGCTGGACGCCGGCGATCTGCCCGAGGGCTACACGTCCTTCACCGAGGTCGTCGTCGCGCACGCGGATCTGTTCGGGGAGCGCGCCGGGGCGGCCGGGCCGGCCCGCGGCACGCGGTTCCGGGAGGCGGCGGCCGGCTCGCTGGCGGCACTGCGGCCAGGGGATTTCGTCGTCCACGCGAAGCACGGCATCGGCGTGTTCGTCGGCCTCTCCCGCATGCCCATGGGCGAGACGGAGGGCGACTTCGTCATCGTGCGCTACCGCGACGGCGAGAAGCTCTACTTGCCGGTCACCCACACGGATGCGCTCTCTCCGTGGCGAAAGGTCGGGGAGGCGGACGCCCCGCGGCTGGACAAGCTCGGCGGCACCAGCTTCGAGGCACGGCGCGCCAAGGTCCGGGATGCGGTCCTGGCGATGGCGCACGAGCTTCTGCAGATCCACGCGCGGCGCGCTCTCGTGGAGGCCGTCGCGTGTCGTCCGGGCGACATGCTCCGGGCCTTCGCCGCGAGCTTCCCGCACGTGGAGACCTCCGATCAGGAGGCGGCGCTGGAGGAGACCCTCGCGGACATGGCGGAGGAGACGCCCATGGACCGCCTGCTCGTGGGGGACGTGGGGTTCGGGAAGACCGAGGTGGCCATGCGCGCCGCCGCCTGCGCGGTCGAGAGCGGCCTGCAGGTCGCCGTGCTGTGCCCCACCACCCTGCTGTCGCACCAGCACCTCCGAACCTTCCGCGAGCGCTTCGCCGAGTTTCCCGTGCGCGTGGAGCTCCTGACCGGGCGCGGCGACGCGGAGGTCCGCGAGGCCGTGGCGTCCGGCGTCGCCGACATCGTCATCGGCACCACGAGCCTCCTGGCGCGCGGCGTGCGCTTCAAGAAGCTCGGGTTGGTGGTGGTGGACGAGGAGCACCGCTTCGGTGTCCGCCAGAAGGAGCAGCTCAAGCGCATCGCCGCGGGGGCGCACTACCTCGCGCTGTCCGCGACGCCGATCCCACGTTCCCTTCACATGGCGCTCGCCGGCATCCGCGGGATGAGCGTGCTCGCCACGCCACCGCGGGGCCGCCGGCCGGTGCGCACCGAGGTCGTGCGCTTCGACGCGGAGCACGTCCGCGAGGCGATCCGCGCGGAGTTGGAGCGCGGCGGCCAGGTGTACTTCGTGCACAACCGCGTCCAGAGCCTGCCCGGTGTGGCGCAGTGGCTGCGCAAGCAGGTGCCCGAGGCGCGCGTGGGCATGGTCCACGGCCAGATGGGGGAGGGGGAGCTGGAGCGCGCCATGCTCGCCTTCGTGCGTCGCGAGACGAACGTGCTTGCATGCACGACGGTCGTCGAGAGCGGCATCGACATCCCGACCGCGAACACGATGATCGTGAACCGCGCGGACACGCTCGGCATCGCGCAGCTCTACCAGCTCCGCGGTCGCGTCGGCCGCAGCAACGTCCCGGCCCGCTGCGTGCTCCTGGTGTCCGGCGTGGTCGGCGCGGCGGTGTCCGGGGAACGAACGGAGGGCGCGGCGCTCCGCCGCGCGGCGCTGGAACGGCTGCGGGCCCTGCAGGAGCACACCGAGCTCGGCAGCAACTTCGCGCTCGCGTCGGCGGACCTCGAGCTCCGGGGCGGCGGGGAGCTGCTCGGCGACCGCCAGCACGGCCACATCGCGGCGATCGGGTTCGACGCGTACGTGCAGCTGCTGGAGGAGGCCGTGGCGCGGGTGCGGGGCCAGGCGGCCGACGCGCCGCTCGACCCCGAGATCGAGGCGCCGGTGCCGGCATGGATCCCCGAGGACTACGTGGAGTCGACCGCCGAGCGCCTGGACCTCTACCAGCAGCTCGCCTCGGCGCGCGACCGCGATCACGTGGAGCGCACGCTGGGATGGATGGCGGAGCGCCACGGCCCGCTGCCCGAGGAGGTGCGCAACCTCGGGTGGATGTCGGGGCTCCGCAGCGTATGCCGCGCGCTGGGTGTGGCGCGGCTGGCGGTGCTGCGCGTGCGCGTGGTGGTGGAACTGGCGCCCGCCCACCGGCTGGACCCCGCGCGCCTCCTGGCGATGGTGACGCGGGAGCCCGCGCGCTTCCGGCCGCTCGGCGAGACGGGCCTCGAGGTGCGCCTGGCGCCCGACGAGGTCGCCGAACCCTTGCGCGCGCTCGAGTACGTGCTGGCGCGACTCGGCGAGGCCGCGCACGTCGCGACGAAAAAAAATCGCGACGGCGCTTGATCGCGTCCGGGACCTGCGCGAAGATGTGGGAGCCCGGGTTCGTGGAGGCCGCCAGGAACGGCGAACCCGGGGTGAACGGTCCTCACGACGCCTCCCCGTGCGGTCGAACCCCCAACCGGAGTCCCCACCATGCCCACCGAAGAGCTCTTCGGAGCCTACAACTTCCTCCTGGAGATCCAGGGGATCATCAACGACAACAAGATCATCGTCGGCGGCTTCAAGAGCATGTCCGGCATGGACTCGGAGACCGAGGTCATCGAGTTCAAGCAGGGCAATGACACCATCGTCCGCAAGAAGCCGGGCCGCACCACCTACGCCAACATCGTCCTCGAGCGCGGCTACACCGCCACCGACGACCTGTGGCAGTGGCGCAAGAACATCGAGGACGGCAAGATCGACCGCCGCTCCGGCTCGATCATCGTGCTCGACCAGGACGGCCAGACCGAGGTCGCCCGCTACAACTTCTTCGAGGGCTGGCCCGCCAAGTGGCACGTGCCCGAGATGAACGCCGACTCCTCCGCCATGGCGGTGGAGAAGATCGAGATCGCGGTCGAGAAGGTCGAGCGCGGCTGATCGTCCGGGGCGCACCCGCGCCCCGTTCCCGACAGGGTCCTCCCCGCTTCGGCGCGGAGGACCTTGTTCGTTCTTGGGGGACGTCGCCGGCCGGGGGCGTTGCGGGGGCCGGGCTCAGGCCCCCGCCCCAGGAAGGTCGGAAGGACGCGCTACAGGCTGGCGCCGGCGTGGCCTTCCCAGCGCGCCTCGTCGATCTCCTCGCGGGTGGCGCGCTCGACCTGCATGCCCATCCCGCCGACGACCGGCTCGTTGGGTCGCGCGCCGCGCATCCAGCCCGCGCGCACGGGACCGGGTGGCACGAGGCAGTCGGGGCCGTGGCCGATGAGGTCCCGGCGGTTCCACGCCACGAGTGCCTCGCGGATGGCGGGCCATTCCTCCTGCTTCCACCAGAACAGCAGGCTGCGCTGGCGGGCGCGCTCCTTGTGGCCGCGCGCGACGTGGACCGGGCGCTTGGTGTAGGGGTCGACGCCGCTCACGTACATCGCCGTGCTCAGGGTGCCCGGCGTCGGCATGAACATCTGGACCTGCCGGCACACGAGGCGGTTGCGCTTCATGTAGCTCGCGAGCTCGATGGCCTCGTCGGGGCCGGTGCCGGGGTGCGCGCACTGGAAGTACGGAACGATGAGCTGCTTCTTTCCGGCGTCGTCGCTGGCCGCGCGGAAGCGCTCCATGAACCGCGCGAAGTGCGTGATGTCCGGCTTGCGCATGTAGTGGAGCGCGGTGGCCGAGACGTGTTCGGGCGCGGTCGTGAGGGTGCCGCTGACGTGGTGGCGGGCGATCTCCTCCACGAAGTCGTCGTCGAGCGCCGCCAGGTCGTAGCGCAGGCCCGAGTTGACGAACACCCGCTTCACGCCGGGCAGCGTGCGGACCTCGCGCAGGAGCGCCTTGTAGGCGCCGTGGTCGGTGCCGTAGTGCTTGCAGCGCACGGGGTGCAGGCAGCTCACGCGACGGCAGACCTTGTTGGCCTCCTCGCTCATGCATCGCATGTGGAACATGTTCGCGGTGGGGCCGCCGAGGTCGGAGACGACGCCGTTGAAGCCCTTCGTCCCGGTGAGGGTGCGGACCTCGCGGACCACGCTGTCGTGGCTGCGACTCACCACGTCCTTGCCCTGGTGCAGCGTGAGCGCGCAGAAGCTGCACCCGCCGCTGCAGCCGCGGTTCACGGTGATGCTGCCGCGGATGCTCTCGAAGGCGGGGATCGGCTCGCGGTAGCAGGGGTGGGGAGCGTTGGCGTACGGAAGCTCGTAGAGCCGGTCCAGCTCGTCGGTGGTGAGCGGGACGTCGGGCGGGTTGCACCACACGGCGCGGTCGCCGTGGCGCTGGAGGAGCGCGGCGCCGCAGTGCGGGTTGCTCTCCCGGTACATCACCAGCGTGAGCTGGTTGAACGCCAGCGGGTCGGCCACCACGGTCTCGTAGGAAGGCACCTCCACGTGCGGCCGGTCGGGCAGCGGGGCCGTGCGACCCGGCGCCCACGCGGTGCCCGGAAGCGCGCGGCATTCCGCGAGGGTGCCGCCCCCCGCCAGGATCCGCGCGATGGACACGACGGTGCGCTCCGCCATGCCGTGCAGGAGCAGGTCTGCCTTGGCGTCGAGCAGGATGCTGCGGCGCATCTTGTCCTGCCAGTAGTCGTAGTGCGCCAGGCGGCGCAGGCTCGCCTCGATGCCGCCCAGGATCACGGGGATGCCCGGATACGCCTGCTTGCATCGGCTGGCGTACGCGATGCAGGCGCGGTCCGGCCGCAGGCCCGCCCGGCCGCCGGGGCTGTAGGCGTCGTCGTTCCGGATGCGCCGCGCGGCGGTGTAGTGGTTGACCATCGAGTCCATGTTCCCGCTGGTCACGCCGAAGAACAGGCGCGGTCTCCCCAGGGCCTGGAAGTCCTCGGGGGAGTCCCAGCGGGGCTGCGCGATCACGCCCACGCGGAACCCGTGGGCCTCCAGCCAGCGGCCGATGAGGGCCACGCCGAAGCTGTTGTGATCGACGTAGGCGTCGCCGGTGACGAGGATGACGTCCAGGGGCTCCGGTCCGGCCTCCTCGCGCGTCATGGGAAGGAACGGGAACGCCGTGGACATGCGCTCCGGCTAACCGGGCAGGATGCGCATGCTCAGGTCCGCCCACCGTGCCTGGTGGATGAGCCCACCCATGCTGACCTGGTCGATGCCCATGCCGACCAGTCCGCGCACGCGCGCCGCCGTCATGTTGCCGCTCGCCTCGAGCCGCGCGCGCCCGGCGGTGATCGCCACGGCCTCGCGCAGGGTGGGGTCGTCCATGTTGTCCAGCAGGATCACGTCGGCGCCGGCGTCGAGGGCCTGCCGCAGCTCGTCGAGCGTCTCGACCTCCACCTCGATGCGCAGGAGCGGATGCACCGCCGCGCGCGCCCGGGCCACGGCGGTGGCGATCCCGCCGGCCGCCACGATGTGGTTGTCCTTGATCATCACCCCGTCGAAGAGGCCGAAGCGGTGGTTCCGCGCGCCGCCGCACCGCACGGCGTGCTTTTCCAGCGCGCGGTGCAGCGGGGTGGTCTTGCGGGTGTCCAGCACGTCGATTCCGTCGACGCCGTCGACGCATTCACGCACGTGCGTGGCGATGCCGGAGAGGCGCATGAGGAAGTTCAGCGCGCAGCGCTCGCCCGCGAGCAGCGCGGCGAGCGGTCCTTCGGCGTGGGCCACGTCCTCGCCGGGTGCGCGCGTGGCGCCGTCGGGCACGACCGGCTCCCAGCGCGCTCCGAGCTGCGCGAACACCTCGGCGGCGGCGTCCTGCCCGCAGACCACGAGCGGTTGCTTGGCGATCACGCGCGCGCGCCCTGTCCGGGTCGGATCGACGGTGGCGCGCGTGGTGACGTCGCCGGGTCCCAGGTCCTCGGCGAGCGACAGCCGTACCAGCTCGGAGAGCTGCATGGCGGGGCCCTATCCGACCCGGACGTGGCGCGTGAGGACCTCCGCGCCGCGCCCGTAGCTGCGCTCCAGTTCCTCCACGACGGCCTTCTCGATGGCACCGCCCACGAGCGTCACCCGCACCTGGATCTCGCCCTCGATGACGCGCTCGCAGCGACCGTCCGGAAGGTCCCGGACCTGCGCGGTGCCGCCGCAGGTGATGCGCTCGCCGAGCACGTCCGGCAGCACCGACCAGCGCGTGGCGCGGCGGGAGTCGTCGTGCACGCTCTCCTGGACGTAGGAGAACCGCTCGGCGCCGAGCGCCTTCTGGACGAGCGGGGGCAGCGGCCGGTTCGGTCGCACGCGGGTGCGGGAGACGCGTGTGTCGCCGCGCACCTCGGTGCCGAGCGCCTCCGTGGTGACCTCGGCGGCCGCGGCGAGCGCCGCCTCCACCTCCGGTCGGTTCGACACGTCCCAGTAGGTCGCGGCGGGGCAGGGGAAGGTGTGTGCGATGCGGAACCTCATGCCGGGGACGTACAGGCCGCGCGCCGGGCGTGCAAGTCCCTGCGCGTTAGGCGCCCGCATGACGCCCGTCCTCGCGCTGCTCCTCCTTCCCGACGTCCTCGCCCAGCTTCCGCTGCCCACGTACCCGCAGTGTGGCGAGCCGGACCGTCCGGACCTGTGTCCGCCCGACCTGCGGGAGTCGTGGTGGCAGATCAGCTACGTTCCGGCCGGGTCCCGCGATTCGGTGCGCCCCGCGGAGTTGGCGACCGGCAGCGGCAACCGCAACGATCGCGCGTGGCGCGTGACGACCGGGGACTGGCAGGTGCTGCTGGCCGTGGCGGATTCGGGCATCCACTGGAACGAGCGCGACTACCGCAACAAGATCGCGCTCAACGCCGAGGAGTTGCCGGTGCCGCAGCACGCGGACGGCACCGACGTCGCCGGCTCCGACCTCGACGGGAACGGCATCTTCAACATCCAGGACTGGGCGGAGGACCCTCGGGTGGACCCGGCGGCCGGACACCCGTCCGCGTCGGACGCGCTGGATCCCTCGGACCTGCTGGCGGCCTTCAGCGACGGTGTGGACGACGACGGGAACGGTCTCGTCGACGACATCGCCGGCTGGGACTTCTTCTCGGATGACAACGATCCCTACGCGTCGTTCGAGGGGGACTTCGGCGACCACGGCAGCGGTGTCGTGGAGGACATGGCCGCCGAAGGGGGCGACGACGGTGCCATCGGCGTGTGTCCCAACTGCGCGGTGCTGCCCATCCGCATCGGCGACACCTTCGTCACGGACGGGAGCCGCGCGGCGATGGCCCTCCTCTACGCGGCGGAGCGCGGTGCCGCGGCGTTCAACCTCTCCGTCGGCGCGCTCACGAACCCCGCGACGATGACGGAGGCGGCCGCCTGGGCCCGCGCGAACGGCATCTCCATCGCGGGGGCCGCGGGGGACGAGAACGCCTACCACGCGAACTTCCCGGCCCTGCACGACGGGGTGCTGTTCGTACACAGCATCCGTGCCGACAGCTCCGACGAGAACACCGGCGCCTACAGCTACTTCAACTTCTTCAACTGCAACAACTACGGGCCGCGCCTGGACGTCGTCGCCGACAGTCCCGCGTGCGCCACCGGCGCGACGGCGATCACGACCGGCGCGGTCGGACTTGTGAAGTCGGCGGCGCGGGCGCGCGGGATCACGCTGGAATCCGACGAGGTCTACCAGCTGCTCGTCACGACGGCGACCGACATCGCGCTGCCGCCGGAGGACGTGGCCACCGCGAACACCTACCCCTCCGCGGAGGGCTGGGACACGTTCTACGGCTACGGCCGCCTGGACATCGGCAGGGCCGTGGACGCCGTCGCCGCGGGTCGCATTCCGCCGATGCTGGATCTGACCTCGCCGGCGTGGCTGGAGACGCGCGACCCGGCGCGCGGTCCCGTGGACATCGTCGGTACGATCCGCATGCCGCGCGCCCAGTCCGTCGACTACGTCGTGGACGTCGGCGTAGGTGCCACGCCGACGAGCTGGCGCGAGCTCACGCGCGGAACGGTGACGGCGGATTTCGCGGGCACCTTCGCGCAGCTCGATCTCTCCACGCTCGACACCCGCGCGCCGGGGGACGCGCCCGCCTACGAGACGCTGGTGCAGCGCGTGACCCGCGTGATGGGCGGAGCCGTGACCGTGCGCGTGCGGGCCACCGATTCCGACGGTACGGCGGCCAGCTTCCGCAAGACCTTCTTCGTGCGGCACGATCCGGACCTGCTCGAGGCCTTCCCGCTGACGCTCCCCGGGTCCGCCGAGAGCAGCCCGGTGCTCGCCGATCTCGACGATGACGGCATCTTCGAGATCGTGATCGCCGACGCGACGGGGTGGGTCCACGCGTTCGACGCGCAGGGTCGCGAGGCCGCCGGGTTCCCCGTGCGCACCGCCCTGTCGCGGCTGTGGCGCCCGCAGCTCGCGCTGCCCGGCGTGTCCGAGCTGCACGAGGCGGTCCTCGCCACGGCGGCGGTCGGGGACCTCGAGGGTGACGGCGTCCCCGAGGTGGTAGCGGCCGGCGTGGAGGGCCGCGTCTACGCCTGGCACGCCGACGGGAGTCCGGTCGACGGCTTTCCGGTCGCGATCCTGGGGCGCCCGCCGGAGCGGGTCGGGTCCGAGAACGGGTGGGACAACGGAATCTACGGGGCGCCGACCCTCTATGATCTCGATGGGGACGGAAGCCTGGAGGTGCTGGCCGCGGGGCTCGACCAGCGGCTGTACGCCTGGGATGCGGCGGGCCAGCCGTGGGGGCCGTACCCCGTGGAGCTGTGCGACCCGTCGATCTGCGGTGTGGAGGGAGCGCGCATCATCAACTCGCCGACCGTCGGGGACGTGGATGGCGACGGCGCCGTGGAGATCGGGCTCGGCACCAACGAGACCGTCTCCGGCGGGCGGGAGAGCATCTCCTACCTTCTGGACGCGGTGTCGGGCACGCTGGAGCCCGGATGGCCCCTGCGCGAGGGTGGGCTCATCAACGAGGCCGGCCTGCTGCCGATCGTGGGAGACGGGCATCCGGGCTCCCTCGCCTTCGCCGACCTCGACCGGGACGGGGATCTCGAGATCGCGAGCCCTGTGATGCTCGGCCGCTCGCCGCTCTACCACCACGATGCGACCGTGGCGCGGGACCTCTCCTACGTCATGGGCGCCTACGGCCCGGAGTCGAACGCCACCGAGCCGAGCTTCGTGCAGATGACGAACAACCCGTCCTTCGGCGATCTCACCGGGGACGGCGTGCCGGACTACGTGATCGGCGGCGCGGGCACGTACTACCTGGTGGCGCTCGCGCTTCCGACCGCGCTCGAGTGGCACAACGTGGTCGCCGCCTGGGACGGTGCCACCGGCCAGATGCTGCCCGGCTGGCCCCGCCAGGTGGAGGATCTCCAGTTCCTGGTGGCCCCGGGCGTCGCCGACGTGACGGGCGACGGCCGGGCCGAGGCGATCATGGGGAGCGCAGGCTACCTGCTGCACGCCTGGGACGCGCGCGGCAACGAGGCCGAGGGCTGGCCGAAGTTCACCGGCAACTGGATCCTCGGCAGCCCGGCCACCGGCGACATCGACGGGGACGGCTACGTCGAGGTTGTCATCAGCACCCGCGAGGGCCGGCTCTTCGCGTGGCGCACCCGGGGGCGGGCGGATCAGGACATCGGCTGGGCCGGTGTCCACCATGACCCGCAGAACACGGGCAACGCGAGCACCCCGCTGGCGCGCCAGGCCGGTCCGGCGGACGTCGAGGGAGCCGGCGGCTGCTGCGGTCGCGACGGCGAGGAGGCCTCCGCGTGGATGCTGCTGCCGCTCGGGCTGCTCGCGCGGCGGCGACGGCGCGGATAGCCCGCGCCCCATGCACGTCATCGACCAGCTCCGGGCCCGTGGATTCCTGCACCAGCTGACCGACGAGGCCGCCCTGCGCGCCCGCATGGACGCCGGACCCGTCACGTTCTACTGCGGCTTCGACCCCACGGCGGACAGCCTGCACGTGGGCCACCTCTTGCCGCTCATGCTCATGACGCACCTGGCGCGGGCGGGTCATGACCCCATCGCCGTGGTGGGCGGCGGCACGGCGATGGTCGGGGACCCCTCCGGGCGCGACGAGAGCCGCGATCTGCTCGACACGGCGCGCATCGACGCCAACAAGGCCGCCATCCGCGCCCAGATCGCGCGATTCTGCGACGGACGGCTCGTCGACAACGCCGAATGGTTGCTGGGACTCGGCTACATCGCGTTCCTGCGCGACATCGGCCGGCATTTCAGCGTGAACCGGATGTTGACGGCCGAGAGCGTGAAGCTGCGGCTGGAGCGCAACCACGGCCTGTCGTTCCTTGAGTTCAACTACGCCCTGCTGCAGAGCTACGACTTCGTGGAGCTGCACCGGCGCTACGGCTGCATCCTGCAGGTGGGCGGCCAGGACCAGTGGTTCAACATCGTGAGCGGCATCGACCTCGTCCGGCGGCTGGAGGGGGCGGAGACCTACGGCCTCACGCTGCCGCTCCTGACGACGGCGTCCGGCGCGAAGATGGGGAAGACCGCCGCGGGCGCGGTGTGGCTGTCCGCCGCGCGCACCTCGCCGTTTGACTACCGCCAGTTCTGGTACAATTGCGACGACCGTGACGTGGAGCGCTTCCTGAAGCTCTTCACGTTCCTGACGCCCGACGAGATCGCGGCCCTCGTCGCCGGGGACATCCGCGAGGCGAAGCGCGTGCTGGCGCGGGAGGCCACGGCGATCGTGCACGGACGCGAGGCCGCCGAGGCCGCGGACGCCGCGGCCCGTGCGGCGGCGGCGGGGAGCAGCACCGAGGACACCCCCGAGCTTGCCCACGTGCTGCCCGCGCCGCTGCTCGACATCCTGGTCGCGGCAGGGCTGACCGCGAGCCGCGGTGAGGGCCGTCGGCTGGTCGCGCAGGGCGGGGTGAGCGTCGACGGGGCGCGGGTGACCGACCCCGGCATGGAGGTGCCCGCGCCGTGCCTGGTGCGGGTGGGCAAGAAGAAGGCGGTGCGCCTGTGCCTCCCTTGAGGCGCGAGGACGCGCTCTTCACGTACATCGAGCGCGCCAATGGCCCGGCCTGGGGCAGCGTGCTGGACGCCGGCACCGGCGACCACAGCCTGTCGTGGCTGGGCACGCTCCCGGCCGCGTCCCGGACGGCCGTGACGGTGGAGACGTGGCGGATCGAGGGTCTGCGCGCCCTCGGTGTGGATGCGCGGCTCGTGATCGGTCAATGGACCGACCCGGCGCTGCTCTACGGCGAGGTGTTCGACCAGGTGCTGGTGGACTATGTCATCGGGGCGATCGACGGGCACGCGCCGTATTTCCAGTACGACTTCCTCCGGCGGCTGCGTCCGCACTGTGGCGGACGGGTCTACCTCGTGGGGCTGGAGCCGCAGCCGCGCGACGGCAGCGTGCTCGACGAGGTCTGCCGCATGCGGGACGCCTGCATCCTCCTGGCCGGGCACCGGACGTACCGCGAGTATCCGGCGTCGACGATCGAGACCTGGCTTGCGCAGGCCGGGTACCGCGTGTGCGACGTCGCGCGGTTCCCCAACCGAATCGGCGCGCGCTTCGTGAACGGGCAGCTGGACGTGGCGCGGGCCAAGTTGAAGTGGTTTCGAGACCCGGCGCTGGCGGCGGCGATGGAGGCCTCCATCGAGGACGTCCGCGCCCGTGCGCTGGAGATCGGGCCGCAGGTGTGGGGCGAGGACTGGGTCATCGTCGCGGAGGTCGCCCCGTTCCCGTGAGGGCCGGGGCGTTGCGGGGCCGGCCCGAGGCCCCGCCCCAGGAACCGCACGCGCTAGGGGGTCGACGACGCGCCGGGTCCGCCGGGGACGATGGTCGCCCGGGAGCGCAGCTCCTCGATCCAGCTCGTGCGGGCTTCGTCGCGGAGCTTCTCCTCGATGCCCTCGCGGACCTCCTCGAGGGGAACCGTGTCGCGCGTGCCGAGGATCTCGAGGACGTGCCAGCCGAACTGGGACTTGACCGGCCCCACGAGCGCGCCGGTCGCGGCGCCGAAGGCGGCCGCCTCGAACTCGGGGACCATCGTGCCGCGCTCGAACCAGCCCAGGTCGCCGCCGTTCTCGGCGCTGCCGGGGTCGCGGCTGACCGTGCGGGCGACGTCGGCGAAGCTGGCTCCGGCCTTGACCTTCGCGAGCGCGTCGCGCGCACCGGGCTCGTCGGGCACGAGGATGTGACGCGCGTGGACCTGCGGGCGCTTGAAGTGCTCGGGGTGGGCGTCGTAGTAGGCCTTCACCGCGGCCGGGTCACTCCGGCGCCCGGTCTCGGCCTCGAGCACCGCGTTCGCGAGGACATCGCGCGCCGCCATCACGAGCGCGGCCTGTACCGCGGGCTCGGTCGCGAGGCCGCGCTTGACCGCCTCCTGCCAGAGCAGCTCCTGCAGCACCATGTGGTCGCGCAGGCGCGCCTGCAGGCCCTGGGACACGACCTGGTCGCGCACGTCGGCGGGCATGGCGGCCAAGGCCGAGTCCAGCATGTCCTGGGTCACCGCCTGGCCGTTCACCGTGACGAGCACGGTTCCGGAGCGCGTCGGGGTTCCCGGTGCCGCGACGGACGGCGTGGCCCCGGGCTTCGCGAACGCCGGGGCGCACAGGCAGAGGAACAAGGCCGCGACGCGTGCGGGGCGGGGGAGCGCGCACACGCGCCCGTTGGACAGGGTCATGGATCTCTCTCGGTATGGGTACAGCCTAGGCGCGCATCGTCCGGGGAGCCAGCCGCGCCCGGTCACGGGTCTGGCCGTCGGGACGCCGCCGCGCACCGGCGAGGACGATCAGTCCCAGCAACGCCGGTACCGACGGAGTCCCGCCGGCGTGCGACGCGCAGCCGCAGGAAATGCCGCGATCGGTGAATGCGTGCGCGCCCTCGAGGCCGGAGTCGCCGAACCCACCATCGAACCCGGTGGCGTGGGTGTCATCCCCGCCGCTGCCGGCACCGCCGCCGTGGTTGCCGCCGGTGCCGGTGCCGCCGCTCGTGCCGCCGGTGCCGGTGCCGCCGCCGCTCGTGCCGCCGGTGCCGGTGCCGCCGCCGCTGGTGCCGGTGCCCGACCCGCCGCCGCCGCTGTTCGGGGTCACGCAGCCCGCGCCGTTGTCGCACACCAGGCCGGAGGACGCGCAATCCACGGCCTCGACGTAGGTGCCCGCGCTGCAGCGGGTCCACACGCTGCCCACGCACGCGCCGCCCTCGGGAATGCCGCAGCGCGCGTCCATGCACTGCGCCGCGCCGGGGGTGCCGCCGCACACGAGGCCGAAACCGGCGCAGTCGCCCTCGGCGTACACGCCGTCGTTGCAGCTGGCGATGCGCGTCGCGTCGAGGCAGCCGCCGACGCGCAGGCCGTTGCCGGCGGGGCAGCGAGGGTCGACGCAGAACGCGAAGGTGCCGTCCTCCTGGCAGCCCTTGCCGGCGGCCGCGCAGTTGGTGGACGTCTTGAACCGCCCGCCCTGGCAGGTCTCGAGGGCGCCGTTGTTGCACCACATGCCGTTGGCGTGGCGACACCGCCCGTCGATGGTGTCCTCCCAGGTGATGGCGATGTGGTTGCCCACGTTGCGGAGGCTGCCGTCGGACGGGTGGTTCTTCACGCACAGGTTGTTGCGGCCGCGCGGGTTGCAGGAGGCGCTGGTGTTCGTGTCCTCCACGACGAGGGTCGTGGACCCGCCGCCGTCGAGCATGACCGCGTCCCAGCAGTTGAAGGGCGCGTCGAGGAGAAGGTTGCGGACATCCGCGCAGCTCATGCCGGTGCCGCCGCCGACGCCGCGCCCGTCGATGGCGAAGAGCCACAGGATCGTGCCCGTGATGTCGGTGCAGGCGGCACTGCGGGGGTTGGACTGGGAGGTGTCGAAGCAGCCGTTCCCGCGCACGCCGTCGGTGAGCAGGTTCAGCCCGTTGGCGCCGATCGCCTGGTGGTAGCGCAGCGGGTAGACCGTGGGGGTCCGGAGCGGGCTCGTGGCCATCGTCGGGTCATCGAGCATGCGCGCGCGGGTCAGGTCGCAGCGCTTGTCGATGGTGCAGGCGAAGTACCCCCAACGCGTGCCGATGTCATCGGTCGGCCGGTGGCTGTGCCACATGACGCCGTCGCTGATCGCGAGCCCCAGCGGCTTGAGGTAGTTGTTGCCGCTGCAGCTCGTGCACGACCAGTCGCCGTTGAGCGCCGCGATGGCATCGACCTCCTCGGCGAAGTCGAGGGTGTCCACGGCCCACTCGTCGCCGCGGCGGTCGGCCGAGGCGTACAGTCCGATGTTGGGGACGGTGAGGTCCACGCGCACCGCGTAGATGTTCTGCGGTTCGCTTCCGGTGATCAGGCGCTTGAACGAGGTGATGCCCGGCCGGACCACCCGCTCGTAGTCGGTGGCATGGGCGGGGGCGGCAAGCGCGAGCAGGGTGGCAACGGCGGCGAGGAGCGGTCGCATGCGTGCATGCTAGCACGGTCGGGAAGGCTGGGGCGGGGGGCTGGCTGCCCCCCGCAACGCCCCCCGCCGGTCTTGGTGGGCTACCGCGCCGCGTCGGCGGACCGGCGTCGTCGATCCAGCGCGCCGAGCGCGGCGAGCAGCGCGGGGAGCAGCGGGACGCCACCGGCGGCGTCGCAGGCGCAGCCGCGGTCGGTGAAGCCGGCGGGCGTCCCGTCGAACGCGTCGTCCCCGGTTCCCGCGTCACCCGCGTCCAGGGAGGTTCCGGTCGACGTCGCCGTGTCCTCCGGCGTCCCGGGCGTGACACACGCCGCCGCGGACGCGCGGCATTCCAGTCCCTGCGCGGCGCAGTCGGTCAGGGTCGCGATGCCGTCCGTGCACGCGACGAGCGTGGCGCCGTCGCAGCGCGCGGCGTTCGGCCCCGCGCAGCGGCGGTCCATGCACTGCGCGCTCCCGCGGTCCCCGCCGCAGACGAGCCCGAAGGCCCCGCAGTCGCCCTCGGAGTACTGGCCGTCGTTGCAGCCCGCCACGCGCGTCGCGTCGAGGCACGCGTTGTGTCGCAGGCCGTTTCCGTCCGGGCACGAGGGGTGCACGCAGAACGCGAAGTCCCCGTCCTCTTGGCAGCCCGCGCCGAAGTAGCCGCAGTCCCCGTCCCCCTTGTAGCGCCCTCCGGCGCAGGCTGCGATCACGGTGCCGTCGCACCAGCGTCCGTTGGCCTTCCGGCACCGCGGGTCGGCGACCTCGTCCCACGTGATGCCGAAGTGGTTGGCCACCGTGCGCAGTCCACCGTCCGACGGCGTGTTCTTGACCTGGTCGTCCACGACCAGCGTGGAGCTCCCGCCCCCGTCCAGGAACATCGCCTCGTGGCAGCCGAGGGTGAGCAGCTGATCGCGCACCTCGTCGCAGCTCATCCCGGACTCCCCGCCGGCGGCGTTGCGTCCGTCCACGACGACGAGCCACAGGTGGGTCCCGTCGATCTCCGTGCACGCGGAGCTTCGGGGCGCGTTCGTCTGCCCGTCGTAGCACCCGTCCACGCGCTGGCCGTGGACCAGGGCCGGCACCGCGTTCGCACCCACTGCGTTGTAGTACCGGAGCGGCCACACGGTCGGGTTCTGGAGCGGATGGAAGACCATGCCCGGGTTGTCGAGCGTCGGCGCGAACGAGAGCGTGCATTGCTTGTCGAGCGTGCAGGCGACGTAGCCCCAGCTCTCCACGGTGTTGGCGTACGGCCAGTGCGGGCTCCACAGGTTGCCCTCGCTGATCGCGAGGCTCGCGGGGCGCAGGTACGCGTCGCCGGTTCCCTCGATGTACGCCCAGTCCCCGTTGATGGCGACGATGGCGTCGGTGTTGCGCGCAAAGGCCAGGGTGTTGACCGCCCACTCCTGACCGCGCAGGTCCGCGCTGGCGTGGATGCCGATCCGCGGGTCCGACAGGTCGACGCGCACGGCGTGGATCCGCTGCGGTTTCGGCGGGCCCAGCTCACGGTAGAGGTAGTCGATGCCGGGCCGTACGTTCGTCCACGTGTCGGTGGCGTGCGCCGGCACCGCGACGAGTGCCGCCGCGCCCGCCAGGGCAGGAAGGATTCGCATCCCGCGAGCGTACCATGGGCGCGCTCAGTCGCGCCGCAGCAGCGCCGGCGTGACCACGAACGCGAGGAGGTCGGCGATCCGAAGCAGGTCGCCGCGCTGTTGGCACGCGAAGATCTCCTCCAGCACCGGCAGCAGCGGCGGCAGGCGCGGGTCGCCCGCGGCGGCGAGCCTCCCCAGCGCGTCCGCGAAGCGGCCGAGGGCGTCCCACGCGGCACCGTCCTCGCCGCGCCGCAGGGCCTGCACCGCCTCGGCGGCCAGCTCAGTCTCGGGCGTCATCGCCGTCCTCCCGGTCATCGAGCCAGGGCGCCCCGCGCATCCGCGCGCCGGCGCGCCCGCGCTTGCGCACGCGCAGGTGCGGGCGGTCGGCGATCCAGTCCTCGAGGTCGCGCAGGTAGCCGATCAGCGTCACGTCACTGCGGATCGCGCCGCCGAGGCCGTCCTCGATGCTGTAGCGGCGCTCGTGCGCCGGCACGGTCACCGCGGCCACCGCGCCCTCCGCGTGCGTGCGGTCGTCGGGATACCCCAGGTCGACCCCGACGAGCACGATGTCGGTGGCACCCATGCGCGCGGCGAGGTCCAGGGCGGTCTGGGTGACCGTCCCCGCGCACCACAGCCGTCCGCGTGGCAGTGTCGCCTCCAGGGGGTCGTAGCGACGCGAGGACAGCAGCGTGGCGTAGCGCGGCCCGGGCCAGCCGCGCAGCGCGTCGGGGTGCAGGGCGGGTGCGTAGACGAGCGGCACCGGCGCAAGCAGGATCGCCCACGCCTCCGGTGCCAGCGCGGGGGGACACGCCAGGTGCCGGACGAGGTTCTCGTGCCCGTCCACCGCCACCACGACGTCGGGGACGATGTCCGCGAGCAGCAGGGGCCGGAGGGCGCTGTTGACCGCCACGAGGGTGACCGTCTCGCGGTGGGCGCGCAGCCATGCGGCCTCGTCCGCGAGCGTCGGGCCGCTCCCCGCCACCACCACGCGGCGTCCCGAGGCCCGTCCGAACAGCTCCGCCACGTCTCCGTCCGTCGCGAGGAGCTCCGCGTTCGCGACGAGGCGCTCGTGCAGCTGATCGTCGAGGTACGCGAACCCCCGCTGCTGGTAGGCGAGTCCGAGGGCGAGCACGAGTTGGTCGCGCAGCGTCCACACAGCGGGGTTCGCGAGCCGCAGGGCGGCGGGCGCCAACGCCCACGGGGCGAGGGGCCGCTCGTCGGCCGTCGGGACGCGGATCCGCACGCGCGGATCCTGCATCCAGCCGGCCTGGTCGAAGCGCGTCAACACCTCCCGCAGCGCCCCCGGCTCGAGCACGACCACCTCCAGCCGCTGCAGCTCGGGGCGGCGGAGCAGCACGCGCGGAAGGTCGCCCTGCGCGACCCCGTAGACGGTGGCGGTGCGCGCGCCGGGAGGGATGCGCTGTGCCTGCAGGGCGGCCTCGTCGTCGGGCCGGACGGCCCCGCACAGCTGGATGCCGTCGATGCGAAGGGTGCGGCGCGGCACGCCCGCGACCTCGACCACCTCCGCGTGCGGGGGCGCCCGGACCACGGCCGCCGCGACGTCCGGGGCGTGCGTGTCCAGCCACGCCAGCTGTCGGGCGAGCAGGTCCGGCGGCGGGTGCGTCATGCGGGTGCCTCGGGATGCGCCCACGTGCACACGGCCGTCCCGGCGACGACGTGGCCGTGGTGGGCATGGCTGACGACGAAACCGTCGCGCTCGGCGCGCACGTGCTCCCGCGTGCGGCCATCGAGCGCCCGGATCTCGGCCACGGCGGCGCCGGCCTCCGTCCACGCTCCGGGCGCGACCGTGGCGACCAGGACGCCGTCCATGCGGGCGCGCGGGCCGACCGCCCTGCGCCATGGCCCCCCCGCTACGCGGGTGGGGTGGTCGCGGGGAACCGGCGGGGCCTCGAGCATGCCCAGCGCGCCGAGCACGCCGAGGAGGGCATCCACGACCACCTCGACGGCGGAAGGGTCGAGGCGCCCGCGCGGACCCGCCTCGAGGGTGAAGGCCGGGACGCCGCGCCGGTTGAGCACGCACCCCGTCAGCGTCCGGTCGAGCCGCGCGGCCACGTAGGCCTCGTCGGCGAGATCGTGGAGCACGGTCAGCCCGGTCGTCGCGGCGAGCGTGGCGGCACGCGCCTCCAGCCCGGTGCGCGCCGCGCCGGCATGGTGCACCGCGCGGTCCAGCACGACGTAGGGCAGCGCGTGGGAGGAATCGGCGTGGACGTCCACGAGCAGGTCCACGCCTTCGCGGGAGAGGTCCTCCCAGGCCGCGTGGGCCAGTCGGTCGCTGGGGCCGCCGGCGGGGTCCCCCGGGAAGCATCGGTTGAGGTCACGGTCGTCGTCGGGCACCCGCCGGGTGCCCTGGCGCAGGCCGTCGGGGTTGAGCGAGGGGTACAGCCGCACCCGTCCGGCGCGCAGCGCCCCGTCCAGCCTCCCGGCGAGCGCGTGCGCGGCGCCGAGGCCCGTCAGCTCGTCGCCGTGGATGTTTCCGGTGATCGCGACGCACGGGCCGGCGGCGGGTCCGCGCAGGCACGTCACGCCCGGGGGAGGCGTTGCGGAGGGGGGTGGACCCCCCACCGCCCCAGGAGCCGTGGCACGGAGCGGCACGCCTAGTCCACCGCGCAAATCATGAACTTCAGGTACCGGCCCTCGGGGAACGCCAGCGCCGCGGGAAAGTCGGGCGCGGCGTCGCCGTCGTGCAGCAGGCGCAGCGTGCGTCCCGCGCGGCGGGCGCCGTCGAGCAGCGTGCCCTGGAAGCGGTGGGGGCTCACGGTGCCGAGGTTGCTTGCCGCCACGAGCCACCCGCCCGGGGCCAGGACCCGCAGCGCGCCGAGCACGAGGCGGGCGTAGTCGCGCTCCCCGGACCACGTGCCCTCGGGTCCGTGGCTGTGTCCCGGCGGGTCGAGCAGCACCACGTCGAAGGTCCGGCCCTGCCGGCGGAAGCGGTCCAGCGCGCGGAAGCAGTCCTCCGCGAGCAGCTCCGGCACGGGCAGGCCGTTGTGGCGGAAGTTGGCGGCACCGCGCTCGAGGTAGGCCGCCGACAGGTCCACCGACACGGTGGAGGCGGCGCCGGCCCGCGCCGCGAACACGCTGAAGGCGCAGGTGTGCGCGAACAGGTTCAGGAGCGAGCGGCCCCGCCAGTGGGGGTCCAGCCACGCGCGGTTGTCGCGCATGTCCGGGTAGAGCCCGACGTCCTTCTGGCCATCGCCGGGGCGCACCCGGAACCGCACGCCCCGCTCGAGGACCTCGATCTCGCCGGGATCGGACCCGCGCAGCAGGCCCGGTTCGCGGGGCCAGGACCGCCGCTCTTTCTCCCGCGGGTCGGGCCGGTGCGCCAGGTGGATGCCCTCCCGCGGGCCGATCACCGCCTCGACGGCGTCGCAAAGCGGCGCGAGCAGCCCCGTGAGGGAGGGGGAGTCGAGGGACACGACCGCATGCGCGCCCCACACGTCGACGCGGATGCCGGGCAGGTCGTCGTTCTCGGCATGCACCAGTCGCCAGGCGGTGGTGTCGGGCGGGATCAGCCCCGCACGACGACGGAGCGCCGCCTCCACCCGCGCGCGCAGCAGCGCCCCGTCGATGTCGCCGGCATCGTCGCGGAAGCGCCGCGCCGCGATCCAGCCGTCGTCGGCGATGGCCGTGCCCAGCACCTCGCCGCCGGGCGCCACCAGCTGCGTCGCACGGCCCGGACGCACGCTGCCCGCCGTGATCTCCGCGGGGTAGACCCACGGAAAGCCCTTCCGCAGCCACCCCTCGCTGTAGGCGTTCACGTGCAGCCTGCCGTCGTCCCGCGCGGAGGCTGGCTTTCCCTGGGGCGGGGCGCCGCCCCGCAACGCCCCGCCAGGGGGCGCCGCCCCCTGGACCCCCGTCGGACGGGCGTGTCGCCACGCGCCCGGCGCGTCGGGACCCGGCGGCGGCCGACGCCCGGCCATCAGCCGACCGGCGGGCGGAGGGCCACCACCGAGGTGCCGAGCAGCAGCGAATCACCGATGCGCGCGTCCGTCGAGGCCGCCAGGCGCGTCGCGCCGCCGTCGGCGCCGAGCAGGACGGTCGCGCAGGTCTCGTGCAGCGGCGTGACCACCGGCGTGCCGCCCGCGTCCGCCACGCTGGCCTGACGGCGGCCGGTCATGACCTTGTCCACGGTGAGGCCGCGCTCCCGGGCGCGCGCGGCGCGCGGCCCGGCAAGCCACGCGATGTTGTCCTGGTTGGAGCGGTCGGGCAGGAGGTAGCCCGGCTGCTGCGGCTCGCGCCCGATCTCCACCGCCTGCCCCGCCGCGACGCCGAGCCGCATGACGCCTTCGCCCAGGAGCACGCCGAGGTAGCCCTCGGTGTTCAGCGCCCGGTAGGTCATGGCACCCGACGGCGTGCGGATCCGCAGGCCGTCCACGAGCGCCACGCGTGTATCGACGGCGGCGGCCTGCCCGCCCACCTGCACACCCGGCCCGAGGACGAGCGCGGAAGCGCCCTCCATGCCGACCTCGACGCGCAGCACGGCGCGCTCGTGACGGTTGAGCCAGCGTCCATCGGACAGCAGGTCGTAACTGTACCCCGCGACGACCTCCGCGAGGGGGACGCTGGGCAGCGCCAGGCCTCCGGCGACCAGGTCGAAGGCCGCGTCCGAGTCGCCATCCATGATGATGGTGTCCGACCCCGGCGTGCGCGTCGGCGCGCGCTCGTGGGCCTTGAACGCCGCGTCGAGGCCCTCGACCGTCGCCACGAGAAGCTGGCGTCCCCCGCGCGCCCAGTCGTGGCGGTCCGCCGGGGAGATCGCGTAGGTGGCGAGCCACAGGCGCGCGGGTTCGACCTGCGGGAGCTGGTCCACGGCGCCCGCAAGCTCGCTCGTGCCCGCGCGGTAGCCGTGCAGGACGACGTGCGCGCCCTGCGGCACGCGCGGCACCGGGTCGCCCGCGGCCCAGCGCACCACCGCGCGCGCGCGAATCGCGGCCACGAGGTCGTCGGGCAGGTAGGCGGCGTGCCGGGGAACCGCGCGGAACACCTCGATGTCGCCGGGAATCCCCTTCAGGGCGTGGCGTCCGGTGCTCTCGTAGGGAATCTCCGCCTGGTTCATGCAGTGGCGGGTGGCGTTGGAGAACCAGACCTCTCCGGTCGGGGTCTTGCCGATGATGCGCGCCGCCAGGTTGACCGGCTCGCCGAAGGCGTCGTTGCCCGTGTCCTCGACGTCCCCGGTGGCCAGGCCGGCCCGGAACGCGATGCCGGTCGCGTTGGCCGGCGCGTGCGCCTCCATGAGGTCGAGGCAGGCGCGGAGCGCGTCGGTGGCGCTCTCGAACAGGGCCATGAAGGAATCGCCGATGTTCTTCACCACCCGTCCGCCGCGCCGGGTGAGCACCGGCCCGACGAGCTGCTCGTGCATCGCCAGCAGCGTGCGCAGCCCCTCGCGGTCGCTGGCCGACACGGAGCGCGTGTAGTCGGCCATGTCCGTGAAGACGACGGTCAGGGTACGCGTGCGCACGGACGGCCTCCGATGTTCGGACTCTCCGGCCGTGGCCCGGCCGGCGGGCAGAAGGTAGCCGGGGCAGGCGCGCGTGTCACCCGTGCCGCGGACGTCCCGCGCTGGACATTTTGTCACCGGTCGGCCGGGAGGGCGCGGCCGGTTTGCCAGTCTGACGCGCGGCGTCCGGGACCCGTCCGCGTCGCACGCGGGAAACGTTGACAATTCCCGCCCGCGGGAGGCCTTTCGCGGCGGCACGCTTCTTGCTACCCATCCGGCCGATGGACGACGAACTTCCTCTCGCGGAAACCCCGCCCGACCTGCCGGAGGTGCAGGCCGCGCCGGTCCCCGTGCGCCGCGTGCTGCTCGTCGGCGCCGCGCTCGCGCTGGCGGGGGTGGGGTCGGGCGCGCTCGCGGCGCGCGGGGTGGGTCGCATGCTCGCCCTGCCGGGCGGCGAGACCCTGCCGACGTACCAGGACGTCGCGGCGCCCGCTGCCGCGCCGGCCGCCGGCACGGAGGCACCCGCCCGGGCCGGAGAGCCGGGGTCCGCCGAGCCGCCGGCGGAGGCGCCGGCCGTCGAGGCGCCGCAGCGCCCCGTGGCCATGCCGCGCGCCAGCTACGTGGATCCGATCGTGCGGCGAAGCATCTTCGACAGCGCCGGGGTGTACCGCCCCGGCGTGACGGTCGTCGGGGAGTGGACCTGTCGCGCGGACGCCAACGTGCGGCTCCTCGCCACCATCGTGGCCATCCCGGAGCGTTTCAGCTCCGCGCTGCTGGCGCTGGGCGCCGCGCGGGAGGCGAAGGCCGACGGCTTCGCGATCGGCGACGAGGTGCCCGGCGGCGGCCGGATCGCCCGCATCGAGCAGAAGAAGGTGTGCATGGAGGACGGGACCTGCGTGTGCATCGGTGAGCAGGCACCGCCTGCGCCCGGCGCCGCGGTCGCGTCCGCGTCCGGCGAGGGCGGCACCGTCGAGAAGATCGGCGAGAACAAGTACCAGGTCGACCGCTCGCTGCTCGACAGCGCCCTCGGCAACCTCGAGAGCTTCGCCGGGCAGCTGCGCGCCGTGCCCCACAAGGACGGCAGCGGCAACGTCGACGGATTCCGCCTCTCGGCGATCCGGAAGGGCAGCCTCTTCGACAAGCTCGGCATCAAGAACGGCGACGTCGTCCACGCCATCAACGGCCAGGCGATGACGAGCACCGAGGGGGCCCTCGCCCTCTACCAGTCCCTCCGCAACGAGAAGGCCTTCAACTTCGAGATCTCCCGCCGCAACCAGCGGCAGACGCTCGACTACGAGGTCCGATGACCCGCCCCGGAACCCGCGTGCACACTCTCCTCCCCGTCCGTGCCACCTGCGCCGTCCTGCTGTCCCTCGCGGTGGGGGGCGTCGCCCCCGCGCACGCCGACGACCCGAAGGCGCCTCCCGCGCCCGGGGCGCCGGAGCGCATCCGTCCGGGCCTCCCCGCCGGCATCGGCGGGAAGCCGCTGCCCGGTGCCCCTCCGGTGTTGCCCGGGGCACCGCCGGCCGGCAAGGCCCCCGCGCCGGCGGCCCCGGCCGCGCCCGCCGCCGAGGCGCCGAAGGCGCCGGGGACTCCCGACGCCCGCAAGCTGCCCTGCGCCGACGCCTCCACGCGCGTCACGATGGACTACGCCGACGCCCCGCTGCTGGACGTCGCCAAGTACATGGCGGAGATCACCTGCCGGAACTTCATCCTGTCCGACGACCTGAAGGGCACGATGTCGATCATCAGCCACCAGCCCGTGACGATCGCGGAGGCCTACGAGGCCTTCCTGAGCGCGCTGGAGGTGGCGGGCTTCACGACCGTCACCGTCGGGAAGAACACGAAGATCGTCGCGACGGGCAAGGCCGCCAACGCCCCGCTGCGGGTCTACGACGGCGACGAGATCCCGGCGACCGACAACTTCGTCACGCAGATCATCGGGCTCGACAACGTGGCGGTGAACGAGATCAGCACCATCGTGAAGGAGCTGAGCGGTCCCAACGCCAAGGTCATCACCTACGCGCCCACGAACACGCTCATCGTGACGGACGCGGCCTTCAACATCCGTCGCGTGTACCGGATCGTGAAGCAGCTCGACGTCGCGGCGCCCAAGTCCAAGCTCGAGGTCGTCGCGATCCGCTACGCCGTGGCGGCCGACATCGAGAAGGTCCTGGAGGAGGTCTACGGCGTGGCCGCGTCGACCGGGGGCACCGGGGCGGGCGGAGACCGCGCGTCCCGTCGCCGCGCGAAGGCGGACGAGGCGCCCGCGCCCACCGGCGCGACGAGCACCAACGTCGGCTCCGAGGGCGCCTACATCTCCAAGATCATCTCGGACGAGCGCACCAACTCGCTCATCCTCCAGGCCAACGAGGAGGCGCTGACGAAGGTCAAGGAGCTCATCAAGACCCTCGACGTCGACATCGATCCCGCCAGCCGCAGCCAGATCCACGTGATCTACCTGGAGCACGCCAAGGCCCAGGACGTGGCCGGCGTGCTGCAGAGCCTCTCCGGGGGCACCGGCACCGGCGGCGGGGGTGGCAACCGGGCCGGCGGCAAGAAGGCCGGCGCCCAGTCCTCCCGCGGAAACACGGCGCGCCGCGCCGGCGGCTTCGGCGGCGGCGACAAGGGCGGGCCTCCCGGCCTGCCCGGCGGGGCGGCCGGTCCGGACGGTGGCACGGGCGTCGTCGCGGCCTTCGACAGCGGCGTGCGTATCACCGCGGACGAGAACACCAACTCGCTGGTGCTCATCGCGGCGCCGGAGGACTTCCGCATCCTCCGCCGCGTGATCGATCGCCTCGACATCCCGCGCCGCCAGGTGTTCGTGGAGGCCACGGTCGTCGAGGTCGCCAGCGAGGACGAGTTCAACGCCGGCATCGGCGCCCACATGGGCAGCAACGACGTGTCGCCGTTCCAGACCGGCTACGGCAGCATGCAGCTCAACGCGAGCAGCTTCGGCCTCAACCCGGCGGATCTGCTCAGCGGACTCGCCATGGGCGTCTTCGGCGAGGGCATCGACGTGAGCGTCGCGAATGGCTCCGGCGGCACCTCCACGCTCACGGTCCCCGCCTTCGGCATCGCGCTCAACGCGCTGCAGAGCAACAGCGCGGTGAACATCCTCTCGAACCCGTCGCTCATGGTCGTGGACAACGAGGAGGCGACGATCAACATCGGGCGCAACGTCCCGTTCCCGGTGAGCGCCGGCCGCGACAACAACAACAACCCGATCATCAGCTACCAGCGCGAGGACGTCGGCATCACGCTCCGCGTCACCCCGCAGATCAACGAGAGCAACTACGTCACGCTGGAGATGAACCTGGAGGTCGCGGAGGTCGAGGAGGACAGCTCCGGGCTCGACGTGGCCACCGCGGGCTTCATCACCAGCAAGCGCCAGACCGAGAACGTGCTGGTCGTGCGCGACAACCAGACCGTCGTGATGGGCGGCCTCATCGGAAACACAGCCACCAAGGTGCGCACGAAGGTGCCGGTGCTCGGAGACATCCCGCTCCTCGGCATGTTCTTCCGCGGCAAGCGCGAGACGGACCGCAAGACGAACCTGCTCATCTTCCTCACGCCGCACGTCATCAACGAGCCGGCGGATCTCGAGGAGGTCTACCGCAACAAGTGGGCCCAGCACCAGGAGTTCGTGCGCCGCTTCTACGGCAAGAGCCGCGCCCAGCAGGAGAAGGCCCTCCAGGACCTGCTCGGCTACAGCATGAACTTCCCCGACGAGCCGAGCCGCTACCGCACGAAGCTCTCGCCGGCCGAACAGACCCCGGAGGCGATCGACACGCTGCCCGGGGCCGAGGGGGCCGCGCCGTCCTCCACGCCTCCCGTGACGCCTGGGGCGGAGGGGGACACCCCCTCCGCAACGCCTCCCCCGGCGGTGCCGTCCGACTCGCCGGCGCCGGCACCCGCCACGGGGCCCTGACGTGGCCATCCGTCGCACCGGCACGGACGAGCTGCTCGCGCGGGCGGGCGCGGATCCCGCGCGCCTGCGGGACGTCCACCGCGAGGCGGAGCGCTCGGGCATCTCCGCGGTGGAGAGCGCCCAGCGCCTGCAGCTCGTGGAGGCCCGTCCGCTCGCGAAGGCGCTCGCGGAGTCCCTCGGCGTGCCGTTCGCCGAGGTCGTGGACCAGGACCTGCTGGACCTCGACCTCGTGCGGCCGCTCAGCCTCGCCATGGCCCGCGAGGCCGGCGTGCTGCCGCTCCACCGCGACGGCGACGCCGTGCGCGTCGCGATCGCGGATCCCCGCGCGCTGGCGATGCTCGAGGACCTGCGGCTGCTGTACCGGGCACCCGTGCGGCCCGTCGTGGTGCCCTCCGACGTGCTCCGCGACGCCACGAACAAGGCCTACGACCGCGCGGCGCGCAGCGCGTCCGCGGTCATGGAGGAGATCGAGGAGGAGAGCCGCGGCGAGGACCTCGCCGAGGACTTGAGCCTCAACGAGGACCTCCTCGACGATCCCAACCAGGCACCCATCATCCGCTTCGTGAACACCCTGCTCACGCAGGCGGTGAAGGACCGCGCGAGCGACATCCACATCGAGCCCTTCGAGCGCGAGCTCGTCGTGCGGTTCCGCATCGACGGCGTGCTCTACGAGATCGTGAAGCCTCCGCCGAAGCTGCAGGCCAGCATCGTCAGCCGCGTGAAGATCATGTCGGGGCTGAACATCGCGGAGAAGCGCATCCCGCAGGACGGCCGCATCCGCACGCGCTTCGCCGGCCGCGAGATCGACCTCCGCGTGAGCACCCTGCCGGTGCGCCACGGCGAGCGGGTCGTCATGCGTATCCTCGAGAAGGGGCAGGTCTTCAACCTCGACCAGATCGGCATGGCCTCCGAGACGGTCGGCAACTTCCGGCGACTCATCCAGCGGCCGCACGGCATCCTGCTCGTCACGGGCCCGACGGGCTCCGGCAAGACGACCACGCTCTACTCCGCGCTCGCGGAGATCAACGCGCCGGACCTGAACATCCTCACCATCGAGGATCCGATCGAGTACGAGCTGCGCGGCATCGGCCAGACGCAGGTCAACCCGAAGATCGACCTCACGTTCGCCTCCGCCCTGCGTGCCCACCTCCGGCAGGACCCCGACGTCATCATGGTCGGCGAGATCCGCGACAAGGAGACCGCCGACAACGCGGTCCAGGCCTCGCTCACGGGTCACCTCGTCTTCAGCACCCTGCACACCAACGACGCGGCCACGGCCTTCTCGCGCCTCGTGGACATGGGCGTGGAGCCGTTCCTCGTGAGCAGCTCCCTGCTCGCGGTGCTGGCGCAGCGGCTCGTGCGCCGCCTGTGCCCGCACTGCAAGGTGCCCTACGAGCCCAGCGACGTCGAGCTGCACGAGGCCGGCATCGCCCGCAGCCGCGTGGCGGGGCACGTCGTGTTCAAGGCCGGCGGCTGTCCCACGTGCCTGCAGACCGGCTACAAGGGCCGCGCCGGCATCTACGAGCTGCTGCTCGTCAGCGACGGCGTGCGCCAGCTGGTGATGTCCGGGGCCACGGCGGGCGCGGTGAAGCGCAAGGCCGTCGAGGAGGGCATGGCCACGCTGCGCGACGACGGCGTGCGGCAGGTGCTGGCGGGCCTCACCAGCATCGACGAGGTGATGCGCGTGACCCAGGAAGACTCCGCGGCGGAGCTGGACTAGCGCATGCCCGTCTACGAATACCTCGGGCTCGACGCCGCCGGGAAGCCGGCCAAGGGCATCGTGGACGCGGATTCCCCGAAGTCCGCGCGCGGGCGCCTGCGCAAGCAGGGCGTCTTCCCGACGGACGTGTGGGAAAAGCGCGAGGGTGCCACGCGCGGTCGCGGCCTGGACGTGCAGATCGACTTCTCCAAGATCGGCCAGCGCGTGCGCGTCGAGGACCTGGCCCAGATGACCAGCCAGCTCGGCACGCTCATCGGGGCCGGGATTCCGCTGGTCGACGCGCTCGGCGCCCTCATCGAGCAGACCGAGAGCCCGAAGTTGCAGGCCTCGCTCGTCGACGTGCGCCAGAAGGTCAACGAGGGGATCAGCCTCGCGAAGGCCCTGCGCGCGCACCCCACGGTCTTCGACGACCTCTACGTGAACATGATCGACGCGGGCGAGCAGTCCGGCGCCCTCGACCTCGTGCTCGAGCGGCTCACGTCGTACACCGAGAGCCAGGTGGCGCTGCGCGGCAAGCTCGTCGCCGCCGTGACCTACCCCGTGCTCATGATGCTGGTGTCGAGCGCGCTCGTGCTCGGCCTGTTCACCTTCGTCATCCCGCGTCTCAAGCGCATCTTCGACAGCTTCGACGCGGCGCTTCCGCTCATCACGCGGATCCTGTTCGGCGCGAGCAACCTCGTCACCGGCTACTGGTGGGCGCTGGGCATGCTCGGCGCGGCGGCGGCCTGGGGCACGCGCGCGTGGCTTCGCACGCCGAAGGGCCGCGCGTGGTGGCATCGGGCCCAGCTGCGGCTCCCGGTGTTCGGCAAGATCAACCGCCTCGTCGCGGTGTCGCGGTTCTGCCGCACCCTCGCCACGCTGCTCGTGAGCGGCGTGCCCATCCTCACGGCGCTCTCCATCGTGAAGTCCGTCGTCGGCAACGACATCATCGCCGCCGCGATCGAGGCCGCCGGCAAGAACATCGCCGAGGGCCAGTCCGTCGCGGTGCCGCTCAAGCAGTCCGGCCAGTTCCCGCCGATCGTGACGCACATGATCGCCATCGGCGAGAAGACCGGCGAGCTGGAAGGCATGCTCTCGAAGGTGGCGGACTCCTACGACAGCCAGGTGGAGAACACGGTCAACGCGCTCACCTCGCTGCTCACGCCCATCATGACCCTCTTCATGGGCGGTGTCGTCGCGGTCATCGCGCTCGGCATCCTCCTGCCCATGCTCAACCTCACCTCCGTCGTACGGTGAACCGATGAACGCTGCCCGCTCCCGCCTCTCCGCCTCCACCCTCGCCAGCCGTCGCGGCATGTCCCTCGTCGAGATCATGGTCGTCATCGCGATCATCGGCGTGCTGATGACCGTCGTGGCCGTGAACGTCGTCGGCTACCTGGACGAGGCGAACGCGTCCGCCACGAAGATCCAGATCAAGAACATGGAGTCGGCGCTCACGACCTACGCGGCCAAGCACCGCGGCAAGTACCCCTCCACCGGCGAGGGCCTCGACGCGGCCAAGAAGTTCTTCCCCAACAACACCGTCCCCACGGATGCGTGGGGCAACGCGTTCCAGTACCGCAGCCCCGGCAACGGCAGCGCGGCGTACGAGATCATCTCCCTCGGGAAGGATGGCCGTGAGGGTGGCGAGGACGCCAACGCCGACATCTCGTCGGCGACCATGTCCACCGGGGACTGACGTCCGTGCGCCGGGGGATGTCGCTGCTCGAGATCATGGCGGTCATGGCGATCATGGCGGTCGTGCTCGGGATCGGCGCCCCCAGCATGGCGGCGCTCCTGGACGTGCAGCAGCGCGGCGCGGCCCGTGAGCTGGCGCAGACCTTCCGGTTCCTCGAGGACGAGGCCACCATGCGCAACGTCACCTTCCGCGTGGCGTTCAACCTCGACACGAACGGCTACCGCATCGAGGTCGGGGACCCTGCCACCCTCGTGTTCTCGGACCCCGCGCAACGCGAGGCGGTGGAGGCGGAGCGCGAGCGTGCGATGCGCCGCTTCTCCCGCGGGGCGGACAAGGACGCGGCGGAGGCCTCGGCCGAGGGACCGGGGCGCTTCGCCAACCTCGACGTCCCGGGGTTCTCCAGCGAGGTGCAGCTGCCCGAGGGCGCCGCCTTCGGGTGGGTGTGGACCCCGCAGTACGGGGAGCCCCAGCGCCCGGTTTCCGAGGACCGTCCGCGCGACGAGGAGGACGGGCCGCGCATCGTCTACGCCTATGTGTTCTCGAATGGCGAGGCCGAGCACACGGTCGTGCGCATCGTGGACCCCGACGACGCCGAGGACGGCTACACCGTGGAGGTGGAGCCGCTGAGCGGCGCGGTGTCCGTGGTGACCGAGGAGATCGACCCGACGGCCCGCTTCGCGTGGCTGCCGGAGGAGGCGCCGACGCTGCGATGATGCGCCCCCGCGCCGGTTTCACGTTGCTGGAGGTCGTGGTCGCGCTCGCGATCCTGGCCGTGAGCCTGCTCGTGCTGGTGGACGGGCAGGCGACGGCGGTCGTGATGACCACCGACACGGAGAAGGTGCTGACCGGCACGTGGCTCGCGCAGGAGAAGATGGCCGAGGCCATGCTGCGGCTCGAGCGCGATGGGTTCCGCGACTCCGACATCGACGAGGAAGGCGACTTCGAGGACTACGGCAACGACGGCGCCCTCGGCGAGGACGTGGAGTTCGGCGACACCTTCAACGACTACCGCTGGGCCTACACGATCCGCCGCGTGGATCTTCAGCTCGGCGACATGAGCGGCGCGGCCGAGGACCTGAAGGCGGCCGGGTTCGGCGGGCCCCAGGCGCAGGACGGCGCGCAGGGTGCCCAGGAGCAGCGCGACCTCGGCGACCTCGGCATGGACCCCTCCATGTTCGGCGACATGCTGCGCCCGTACATTCGGGAGGTGCGGGTGCTGGTGTGGTGGGACGGGACGGAGGCCGATCCGGCCGACTGCGAGTCCTGCGTGGAGATCGTCACGCACGCGATCAACCCCTCCGGCAAGATCGTCCCCGGGGGCGAGGGATGACGCGGCGCGGCGCCCTCCGCGCGCGGCCCGGCTTCACGCTGGTGGAGGTCGTGGTGGCGATCAGCGTGCTCGCGCTGATCGGGCTGATGACGTTTCTCACGCTGTCGAACGCCCTCACCACGCGCGATCTCCTGGAGGAGGAGGACGCGGCGAACCAGGCGGCCCGCATCGCGATGGGCCGCATCCGCCGGGACCTGCAGCTCGCGTACCTCACCCCCAACACCGCGGCCGTGAACACCTACCGCACGATCTTCGTCGGGCAGGACGAGCGCGGCGCGGATCGGCTCTGGCTGGCGTCCCTCTCGCACCAGCGCCGCATCGTCGGCGCCCGGGAGGGCGATCAGACGGAGATCACGTACTGGACGGAGGATGACCCCACGCGCTCGGACGCGCTCGTGCTCCTCCGTCGCGAGGCGCCCCGCGTCGATCAGGAGCCGGAGAAGGACGGGAACATCGCCCCCGTGGCCTACGGGGTGCGCGCCTTCGATCTCCAGTACCTCGAGCAGCAGGACGGGGAATGGAGGAAGGAATGGGACACCACGGGCGCCGACACGCCGAACCGGCTGCCGCGCGCCGTGCGGGTCACGCTCACGCTCCTCGTGCCGGACCCCGATGACGGCAGCCGCACCACCGAGCGCAGCTACGTCAGCACGGTGCTGCTCGCCTTCGCGCCGCCCCTGAGGCGCCAGTCGCTCGGGTCGGGGGGCACGTGAGGCGGCCCCGGCTGTCGCGGGCGCGCCGTCGGGATGACCGGCGGGGTGTCGCCCTGCTGTTCGTGATCTCCACGATCATGCTCCTGAGCGTGCTCGTCACCGACATCACCTACGGCGCGCGGGTGCGCTTCCTGGCCGCGGTGCACACCCGGGACGAGGCTCGCGCCCAGTGGCTCGCCCATACCGGGGTGAACGTGTACCGCCTCGTGCTCACCGCGAACCGCCAGCTCGCCAAGAGCGGCTTCGGGCAGCAGCTCGCGGCGTTCGGAATCAACGCGGGCGACGCCCTGTGGCAGATGATCCCGTTCATCAACACGGGGCTGCTGCGGATGATCGCCGGCTCGGGGGGCAGCGTGGACGACGAGGACCTCCAGGCCGCAGCGCAGGACGGCGCGGTTCCGGAGGAGATCGTCGAGAAGAGCCGGGAGGGCACCGGAACGCGCTTCGGAAACCGGAACTTCCTTGACTTCGACGGTGATTTCTCCGCGTCCGTGCGGGGCGAGGACTGCCGCATCAACGTGAACACGTTGTCGGGCCGGGCGCCGGAGACCCTCCCGCGGGACACCCCGACCGGCCAGCAGATCTACGGGCTGCTGTCCGGCGAGGACAACGAGGCGTTCCTGCGCGACCGGGGCTTGGAGCGCTGGGATCTCGTGGACAACCTCGCCGACTGGGTCGACGCCGACAACACCGGTGTCGGCGGCCGCGGCGGCTACGAGGACGATCGCTACAACGCCCTGCCCAGTCCCTACGTGTCGAAGAACGCGCGCTTCGACACCCACGCGGAGATCCGGCTGGTGGACGGGTGGCAGGACGAGGTCTTCGACCGCTTCGCGGACCAGCTCACCATCTACGGCAGCGGCAAGGTCAACATCAACTGCGCCGACGACGCGGTGATCAAGGGGCTGCTGAAGGCCTACGCGACGCGCGCCCTGACCGACACCGAGCTGGACCGGATCGTGGGCGACTTCCGCGCGGCCATGCTGCTGTCGACGTTTCCGAACGGAAACGCCTTCGTCGGCTGGGTCCGGGCCAACGCGAACCTCGAGCCACGCCCCGAGATGGCGCAGGCCGTGAGCACGGCGACGCAGGTGTTCACCATCACGAGCACCGGGCAGGTGGGCGACGCGACGGCCACGATCACCGCGGTCGTCGACTACGGCGGATCCAACGAGGGCAAGGTCATCTACTGGCGGGTGGATTAGGGAGAGGGGAATGGCGACGGTCTACGGCATCGACACGGGGAGCTGGCGCACGCGCGTGGCGACCATGGAGGGGAGCTTCCGGCGCTTCACGCCCGGCGGCACCGCGGAGCTGGCCACGCCCGTCGGTCCCGACGGCGCGCCCGACGCGGACGCGGCGCTTCGGGCGCTGCGCGAGGCGGACCCCCGCTGGGAGCTGGGCGAGCGGGCGGCCTGCATGCCGATGGAGCTGTGCGCGGTCCGTGTGGCGGCCATGCCGTTCGCCGAGCGGAAGGACATCCTTCGTGCCTTGCCCGCCGAAATCGAGGCGGCGGTCCCGTGGGACCTCGACGCCATGATTCTCGCGCCGCGGATCCTCGAGGCGGGCCCACGCGGAAGCCGCACGTCGGCCGTGATCGTGCCGCGGGCGGACGTGCGGGCACGCATCGACACGTTCGCGGCGGCCCACGCCGAGCCGCGGGTGGTCGTCGCGGACGCGGACGCCCTGGCCACCTACGGCGAGGCCGGGGTGCAGGCCGTCCTCGACATCGGGCACCGCCGCACGGTCGTCGCCCTGGCGCAGGACGGGCGTCTCGTCGCCGCGCGCGTGGTGCCGTCGGGCGGTGCCGCGTGGACCGAGGCCATCGCCGGCGCGACGGGCGTGGCCTGGGATCATGCCGAGGCGGCCAAGCACGGGGCCCGCCTCCCCGCGGCGGACGAACCCGCCCCCACGGGGTGGGAGGCCGTGCTCATCGAGGCCGTGGAACGCTGGAGCGTCGACCTCCGGGCCGCGCTCATCGCGCTGGAGGACGAGAGCGGCCTGGGCATCGACGAGGTGCTCCTGTGCGGCGGCGCCAGCCGGCTCGATGGCCTCGCGGGACGCGTCGGCGCCACGCTCGGCGTGCCCGTGCGTCCGGTGCTCGTACCCGGCGGTCACCCCGTCGACTTCGCGCTCGCGGTGGCGTTGGCGCGGGTGGGTGCGGGAGAGGTGCAGGCCACCGACCTGCGGCTGGGGGACCTGTCGTACCACGGCCACGCCGAGACGCTGTGGCGGGTCACGCTCGGGGCGGTGGGCGTGGGCGCCGTCGCGTTCGTCGCCCTGATCGGCGTGTTCGTGTCCCAGGTGGTGAAGGCGCGCGCGGAGCTCGACGCGGCCGACGCGGAGGTCGTCGCCGCCGTGCAGGGCGCCCTGCCCGACGTGCCGGCGACGCGCGTCGCGGGCCAGCCGACCATGGCCCTCGCGCTGCTGCAGGAGTCGCTCGCGGCGTCGAGGGCGCGGGTGGACGCGCTCGGCGACACGCTCGGCGGCGTGCCGCCGACGCTCGACCTGCTGCGCCTCGTGTCGGAGAACGTGCCGGCACCGGACGTCGCCCGCGTCGACGTGCGCGAGATGACCATCGCCGAGGACGCGGTGAGCTTCAAGGCCGAGACCGACAGCTACGAGGCGGCCGCGAAGATCGAGGAGGGCCTGCGGCGTTCGGCCCGCCTGCAGACCGCCCGGAAGTCCGAGGAGAAGAAGGTGGGTGACGTCGTGACCTTCACCGTGAACATCCCGCTGGAGGCGGAGGACGCCGCGGCCGCGGGCGACGCGCCGGCGGAGGCGCCCGCGGGCGCCGCCCCGGCCGCGGGGGGTGGCGAGTGAACGCGCCCTTCCTCGAGGGCCTCCGCGCCCGCTTCAACGATCTCGTGGCGACGATGTCCGAGCGCGACCGCTCGCTGTTCGTCGGCCTGTCGGTGTTCCTGGTGCTGGCGTCGCTCGGGGGCGTGACCTGGCTCGGACGCGCGCAGGTGGCGGACGCGCGCAGCCGCGTGTCCGCGCGTCGCGCGGCGCTCGTCCAGATCGAGGCGCTCGCCGCCGAGCACGCGGCCGCGTCCCGCGAGGCGGCCTCCATCGAGGAGCGCATCAAGGCACGCGCCGGCGAGGATCTTCCCGCGTTCATGGAGAAGGCGGCGCAGCGTGCGGGCGTGGCGACGAGCCTGGCGTCCGTCCGCGAGCGCGAGGTCTCCAACGAGGGCACCCTGCAGGACAAGCGCTACGCGGTCGAGCTCAAGCAGATCGGCACCCAGCCCTTCGCCGAGTTCCTCCACGCGGTGGAGACCGACGGCTACCCGCTGAAGGTCCGCACGGCGCGGATCCGCACGACCGCGGCCGGCGGCGTGAAGTCGCTCAACGCCACGCTGGAGGTCAGCGCCTTCCGTCTCGTGGACGCGCCCGCGGCGGGCAAGGGAGGCGCACCGTGATGCGTCGCGTGCTGCTCGGCCTGGCCGGGCTCGGATGGGCGTCGGCGTGCTTCGTGGGCGGGCTCTGGCTCGCGTTTCCCGAGGATGCGGCCCGGACCCGCGTGGCGTGGGAGGTCTCCCGCGCCAGCAAGGACGAGTACGCCCTCGAGGTGGCGCACCTGTCCCCGTGGCGGCTCAGCGGCCTCGACGCGCGGGACGTGAAGCTCTACACCGTGAAGAAGCCCCGCAAGGCGCGCCCGAAGAAGGGCGGCGACGCCGAGGCCCCCGCCGAGGGACCGGCCCTCGAGCGCACCCTCGCGTTCTCCCTCGACCGCCTGGCGGCGCGGATGGCGCTGCTGCCGCTGCTCTCCGGCGATCGCGCCGTGGCCTTCGTCGCGGAGACGCTCGGCGGCACGGTGGACGGGACCTGGGCGCAGTCCGGGGAGGGCACGAAGCTGGCGTTCTCCGTGGACGCGCTCGACCTCGCGCGCGTCCCGCACGGGGAGGGCAGCACCGCCCTGCAGCTCCTGGGGCGCCTCGACGCCAACGGCGACCTGCTCCTCGACACCCAGGACACCCGGAAGAGCGCCGGCAGCATGCGCTTCGACCTTCCCGGCTTCGGTCTGGCGAAGGGAAGCAAGCTCGGCGGGTTCGACCTCCCCGAGGTGGTGTTCGACAAGGCGGTGCTCGCGTTCGAGGTGGAGGACGGAAAGGCGCGCGTCACCGACGGCACCTTCGAGAGCGCCACCCTGGACGCGACGGTGACCGGCGACATCACCCTCAACAAGCGCCCGGGCCGCAGCCGGCTCCGCCTCGAGGTGGTGTTCACGCTGCCTCCGGACCTCGACCAGCTCGCGCAGCTGGCGCCGGACCTCCGCCGCGCGCGCGACGCCGAGGGGAAGTACCACTACCAGATCACCGGCACCGTGCTCGATCCGTCGGCGCGCCCGTCGCGGTCGGGTGCCTCGAAGCTGCGCGACCGGATCAAGCCGACCGGCGACGCAGACGGCGCGGGGAGCGCGCCCGTCGCAGGGGACGCCCCGGCCGGGGCCAAGGAGCCCGTCGAGCCGCGTCTGGACGCCGACACCTCGCCCGAGGACCGTCGGGCCGCGCGGGAGGAGCGCCTTCGCGAGCGCCGCGAGCGCATGCGCCGCCGCCGCGAGGAGGCCGAGGCGCGCGGGGACGTCGGGGAGAAGCTCGGCCGCGACCCCGGCCCGCCGCGCGACGAGCCCGACGACCTGCCGTACATCCCGCCCGGTGCGGAGCCGTACATTCCGCCGGGGTTGGAGCCGTCGCCGGACGACGGCCCGCCGGACGTCGAAGAGCTCTAGGGCTAGGGGAGCGGCAGATGCGCGCGTGTCCGTCCTCCTCGCATGGTTCCTGGGGCGGGGGGAGCTGCGCCCCCCCCGCAACGCCCCCCCGCCACCTGCGCTGGGCCGTGGCGCTCGCGTGGGGTCTCGTGAGCGCACCGGCGTCCGCGTTGACGTTGCAGGACACGCTGGCCCGGGCGCGCACGGAGTCCCCGCGGCTGGCGGCGATCGCCGCGTCGGACCTCGCCGCGCGTGCGGAGGCGCGCGCCGACGCCGCGGTGCCTGCGGCGCTGCGCGCGGGCCACGACCCGGACCTCTCGTCCGTGGCGATCGCCCTGCCGACCGCGCCGGGCCTCGGGGCACGTCGGGCCGCGGTGCGCGCGCGCGCCGCCGCGGCCGACGCCCGCGCCGCCGCCGCGCGCGGGGGGCTGCTCGTGGACGTGGTGGATGCCTGGGTCGACCTGGCGTGCGCGCAGGCGCGCGCGGCGCGGGTCGCGCGGGTCGCGCCCCCGCGCTCTCCGGACGGCGAGCTGTCCGAGGTGGAGGCTGCGCTGCTCGGGGCGGTCGCCACCACGAACGCCCGCGACGCCCGCGACGCGGCGCGCGCGCAGGCGGATGCCGCCGCGCGGCTGGGCGCGCTGCTCGGCGGCGCGCCGGTGGACGGCGCCGACGGCCCGTGGGACCTTCCGCCCCCGCCCGCCGCCGCGGAAGCCCTGGCGGCGCGGGTCGCCCGCACCGATGCGGAGGCCGCCGCGCAGGTGGCGCGGGCCACGCCGGGGGTGCTCGGAACCTCGGAGATCTCCCTCGGCGTGGGCCGAAGCGCGGAGGGGCCCGTCGGCGCGGTGGTGAACCTCGAGCTGCCCCTCGGCGGCGGCGCGTCCGCCCGTGCCGGGGCCGCGGTGGCGCGCGCCGACGCGGCCGCGCGCGCGCGCGTCGAGACCACGGCGGCGGCCGACGCGGAGCTGCGTCGCGCGGAACGCGAGGGGACGGACGCCGAGGCCCTGCTCGCGGACATCGATGCGGAGCGGCTCGCCGAGGCGCTGCGCGCGGTGGACGCCGGCCTTTCCGCCGGTGAGCTGTCCGTCGCCGAGTACCTGGTGCAGCGTCGCGCGGTGCAGGACGCCCTCGAGACGGTGGATGCGCTGCGTGCCATGCGCGTGCGCGCCCGCGCGGCGCAGTGGGCCGCGGCGGGGGCGTGGCCGGGCGGGCCCGGCGGAGGAGAATGACGATGGGAACAGGGCGTCGGATGCGCGTGGCCGGGCTGGGGCTGCTGCTCGTGCTGGGAGTCGGGCGCGCCCTCGCCCACGGCGGGGATGACCACGGCGGGGATGACCACGCGGACGAGGACCACGGCGACGGGGACCACGACGGGGGGGGCGTTGCGGGGGGGGCGGAGCCCCCCCTGCCCCAGGCAAACGTCGAATCGGCGCCGCAGGGTGGCTACGAGGCCGTCCTGGCCAGTGTCGACGGGGGCCGCCCGCGCCTGTGGATCGTCCGTGCGGACACGACGTCGCCCGTGGAGACGGGCACCGTACGTGCCTGGTGGCGGTCGGCGGAGGGTTCCGTGGTGGAGGGTGAGCTGCAGGCCGAGGCCGGCGGTGCCTGGCGTGTCGCGGAGCCCCTGCCCGCCGGGATCTGGGCCGGGGCGCTGGCGGTGCGCGAGGCGGAGCACGTGGGGCTGGTCGGCGTCGACGGCGTGAGGGTCGGGGCGGCGCGGACCGCGGTCGCGCGTCGGGTGGAGGGCGTGCTGGCGATGCCGCTCGAGACCCAGCTGCTGGTCGGACTTCGCACGGCGCGCGCGGAGGCCGTGCGCGTCGCGCCGGTCCTCGAGGGGGTCGGGCACGTCGTTCCGGCGCCGGGGGGCGCGGCGACGCTGCGGGCGCCGTCGGATGGCGTGTTCCAGCCGGTCGGTGGGCGTCCCCAGCCCGGCACGCGCCTTCGTGCCGGGGAGGTGTTCGCCCGCGTCCGCGAGCTGGTCGGCCCGCTGGAGCGCGCGGAGCTGGCGTCCCGGCGCACCGGCGCCGCCGTGGAGCGCGAGGTGGCGCTGGAGGACGCCGCGCGTGCCGCGCGTGCCACGGGCGTGGTGTCGGGACGCGAGCGCGCGCGGCGCGACGCCGCGGCGAAGACGGCGGACGCATCCGCGCGGGCATGGCGCGACGCGTCCTCGGGCGTGCCGGTGCGCGTGCCCTTCGGCGGGACGCTCGCGGCCTTGCTGGTGCAGCCCGGCGAGGTCGTCCGCGCCGGGGACGCCCTCGCGCGCGTCGTGGGCACGGCGGCGAGCTGGGTGCGCGTGCACGTTCCGGAGCGTGACGCGGCGGGGATCCGGGCCGGCGCGACGGCGCAGGTCCGCCGCGTGGCGCGGGAGGACGCGCCGGTCCTCGCCGCCGTGGTGCTCGACGCCGGCCACGAGGTCGATCCCGCCAACGGACGCGTCCCCGTGACCGTGGCGTGCGACGCGCCCCTGCCGCCGGGCGCGGCCGCGCGGGTCGCCATCGCGTCGGGCGAGCCGGACGAGGGCCTCGCGGTCCCGGTGGACGCGGTGGTGCCCCGGCACGGCGTCCCCACGGTGCTGGTGAAGACCGGGCCCGAGGGCTTCGCGCTGCGCGAGGTGCGCGTCGGGGCCTCGGACGGGGCGCGTGTGCGCGTGCTGGACGGGGTCTCCGACGGCGAGCGCGTGGTGGTCGCGGGCGCCCACGCCTTGCGCGCGCGACTGGGCGGCTGAGGTCGTGCTCGCCCTCCTGCGCCTGTCGCTCGCGCACCCGCGCACGACGATGCTCGCCGCGCTGGTGGTGTGCCTGCTCGGGGTCCTGACCGCGCGCACCCTGCCGGTGGACGTTCTGCCGAACCTGGACCGCCCGGTGGTCACGGTGCTCGTCGAGGCGGGCGCGCTCTCCACGTCGGACGTGGAGGCCCAGGTCGCGGCGCCGGTCGAGGCGGTGCTGGCGGGCATGCCGGGTCTCGCGCGGCTTCGCACGCGTGTCACGCCGGGCATCGCGATCGTGACGGCCGAGTTCGACTGGGGCGTCGAAGGGCGCATGGCGCGCCTGCAGGTGACCGAGCGCCTTCCGCTCGCCGCCCCGCGTCTGCCGGCCGGCGTGACGCCCACGCTCGCCCCGCCGAGCTCCGTCATGGGCGAGGTGATGCTGGTGGGCGTCTGGTCCCCCGAGGGCGACGCCTCGGTGGACTCCCTCCGCGCGGCGGCCGAGGGGCGCCTGCGGGCACGCCTCGCGGCAGTGCCGGGTGTGGCGCAGGTGTCCGTCATCGGCGGCGGCCGCCCCGCGCTCGAGGTGCGCGGCGACCCGTCGGCCATGGCGGCCCGCGGGGTCGGCTGGCAGGACCTCGCCGACGCCGTTGCCCGCGCGACCGACGTGCTGGCGGCGGGTCGCGTGCGGCTGGGAGAGACGGAGGGGGTCGTGCGCGTCGCCGGGTCGCCGCTCGATCCCGACGGGCTGGCCCGCGCGACCGTGCGCGAGGAGCTTCGGGTGGGGGACGTCGCGCAGGTGGTGCGCGGCGCGGCCCCCGCCTGGGGGGCGGCCGGCGTCAACGGCGTACCCGGCGTGGTGCTGTCCGTACTCAAGGCCCCCGGCGCGGACACGCGCGCGGTGACGCGCGCGCTGGAGGCGGTGTTGTCCGCGGCGGACACGGAGCTGCCGGCGGGGGCGCAGGTCCGGGTGCTGTTCCGACAGGCCGACTTCGTCGATGCCTCGGTCGTCAACGTGTTCGTCGCGCTCCGGGACGGCGCCGTCCTCGTGGCGCTCGTGCTGCTCGTGGTGCTCCGCCGCGGACGGCTGGTGGCCATCTCGCTCGCCGCGTTGCCCGTCTCGCTGGGCGCGGCGGTGGCGGTCCTCTGGCTCGCGGGCTTCGGCGTGGACACCATGACGCTCGGCGGGTTCGCGGTGGCGGTCGGCGAGCTGGTCGACGACGCGATCGTGGACGTGGAGAACGCCTGGCGACGTCTCCGCGAGGCGCGACGGATCGATCCGGACGTGGCCGTGCGGGACGTGCTCTTCCGCGCGAGCGCCGAGGTCCGCGGGTCGATCGTCTACAGCACCCTCGTGGTCGTGCTCGCCATGGTTCCGCTCGCCGCGCTCGGCGGGATGGAGGGACGCCTGCTCGCGCCGCTCGCCCTGGCCTACGGGGTGGCGATCCTGGCGTCGATGGTCGTGTCGCTCACCCTGACGCCCGTCCTGTGCGCCGCCTGGCTGCCGAGCGATGCCGAGGAGCACGCGGACGGGCGCGTCGTGACGTGGCTGCACCGCCTCTCGACGCGCTCCGCCACGCTGGCGGTGCGCCGGCCCCGGACCGTGCTGCTCGCGACGGGGCTGGTCGCGGGGGTGGCGCTGGTGTCCGCGGCATGGCTGCCGCGCACCTTCCTGCCCGCGTTTCGCGAGGGGACCGCCACCGTGAACCTCTGGACGGCGCCCGGCACCACGCTGGCCGTCACCGACGCGCTCGCGGCGCGGGCGGAGCGGCGTCTGCTCGCGGTCGACGGCGTGACGCACACCGGCCGGCGCACCGGACGCGCGGAGGGCGACGAGCACGCCGAGGGCACGCACGCCGCCGAGATCGAGGTCGCGTTCGCGCCGGGGCGCCTCCCGCGGATCGACGTGCTGCGCGAGGCGCTGTCGCCGTTCGGTCCGCTCGTGGTGGCGGTGGGACAGCCGATCGGCCATCGCCTGGACCACCTGCTGTCGGGCGTGCGCGCGGCGGTGGTGGTCAAGCTCTTCGGCGAGGACCGCGGCGTCTTGCGCGTGGAGGCGGAGCGCCTGGCGCAGACCCTCCGTGGGGTCCCGGGCCTCGTGGACGTGCGCGCCGAGGCCTCCGCGGGGGTGCCGGAGCTGCGCGTGCGCCCGCGTCCGGAGGTGTTCGCCGCGCTGCGGACCTCGCCCGGGGAGCTTGCGCGCGAGTTGGACGTGGCCGTGGCGGGTCGGACGGTCCGAGAGGTCCCGGACGGGGCCCTGCGCGTGCCGATCGTGGTGCGCGCGACCCCCGGACCGGACGGGCTGCTCGACGGGCGGGGCCTCGCGGGCCTGCCGTGGGCCACCGCGGACGGACGCATGCTGGACGTGGGCCAGGTGGCGCGCGTCGTGGAGGAGCCCGGTGCGGTCGAGGTGTCCCGGGAGGAGGGCCGCCCGCGCGTGGCGGTGACCGCTGGACTCGCGGGAGATGCCGCCGGCGCGGACGTCGTGGAGGCGCTGCGCGCGGCGCTCCGCACCCGGCCGCCGCGGGCGGCGTGGCGTCTCGAAGGACGCCTGGCGGCGCAGGAGGACGCGGCGATGCGCATGGCGCTCTGGTCCGTGGCGGCCCTCGCCGTGATCTGGGTCGTGCTCGCGCGGCACCTGCGGTCGCATCGGCTCGTGGCACAGGTGCTGGTCAACCTGCCGTTGGCCGGCGCAGGCGGGGTGGTGGCGCTGTGGCTGGCCGGCACGCCCATCTCCGTCGCCGCGATGGCCGGGTTCGTCACGCTCGCTGGCATCGCCAGCCGCAACACGCTGCTGCTGCTCGGCCACGCGCGGGACCTTGCCCGGGAGGCCGGGGGGGTGCCCACGGCGGATGCGCTCGCCGCGGTCGTGGTGCAGGCCGCGCGGGAACGGATCGTCCCCGTGGCGATGACGGCGCTGGCGGCGGGCATCGCGCTCGTTCCGCTGGCATGGACGCCGAACGCACCGGGGCGCGAGATCCTGGCGCCGGTCGCCCAGGTCGTGCTCGGGGGTCTGTGCGTCGCGACACTGCTGGACCTGTTCGTGACCCCGGCCCTGCTGGTACGGGACGGTGGCGCCGCGCTACGTCGCGCGTGCGCCGAGGAGTGAGGCATGTACCGCATCGTGTTGCTCCTGCTCCTTGCCGGTTGCGGAGGACCCGCGCCCGAGCCCGGAGGCGCAACGGCCCCGGGCGGCGTCGCGCCGTCGCCACGTCATGGCGGCACCGTGCGGCCGCTCGGATCGCTCTGGGCCGAGGGCGTGCTGGCACCGGGCGGGCTGATGGTCTGGCTCACGGACGCGGACGGGCGGGACGTGGCGCCGGACGGGCGCGGTGGCACCGTCCTCCTCCAACAGGGCGACCGGGTCGTCCGGGCCGACCTCGCCCCGATGGGGCCGCACCTGCACGCCGTCGCGACGCTCACGCAGGGTCAGCCGGCGAGCGCGGTCGCGCTCCTGGACGCCGACGGCGCCCCACGGTCGCTGCGGTTCGACGCGCCGTCGGTCGGTCTTGCCGAGCACGACCACACCGCGCTGCACGGCGGCGTGGTGAGCATGTACCGCGACGTCCACGTCGAGTTCCGCGAGGTGGGCGAACGCCTGGAGTTCTGGATGAGCGACGCCCGCCGCGAGGCCTTGCGCGCGGGCGTGCGCGGTCACGCTGCCGACGGCGGCACGGAGCGTCCGCTGTCGTTCGATCCCGCCACGGGGCTGCTGTCGGGTCCACGCGGCGGCGCGGGCGCGCGCCCCGTCGTGCTCCACGCGGAGGTGGAGGGGCAGGGCGCGTTCGAGCTGGGGTTCGAGGTAAAGAAATAATACCGATGAAACGCCCGGTCCGCGCTTTTCGCCCCGGGGGTCGCGCCTAGGTTCGCCCTGTCCCACAACGGAGGTAGGACATGGACATCGTTCGGCGAGACGTCACGGGCAACGAGTACGGGGTGGCCCGCGAGATCGATCCCTGGCGCATGATGCGCGACATGATGCGCTGGGACCCGTTCCGTGACTTCGGGTTCGTCGAGACGCGGCCCCGCGGCGGCTACAACGCGCTGTTCGACGTGAAGGAGACCCGCGACTCCTACGTCTTCGAGGCGGACCTCCCCGGCATGTGCGAGGAGGACGTGCAGGTCTCCATCACCGGCAACCGCCTCTCGGTGAGCGGGAACCGCACCTACGAGACCCGCGAGGAGGGCGAGAACTACTACACCTGCGAGCGCGGCTACGGGCAGTTCTCGCGGAATTTCACGCTCCCCGAGGGCGTGAACACCGAGGCCATCAAGGCCAACCTCGAGAACGGCGTGCTGTGCATCCAGGTACCCAAGCGCCCCGAGGTGCAGGCGCGCACGATCGCGCTCGGCCGAGGCGGCACCCCGACGGGTCGCGGCACCAACAAGGTGCAGTAGCCCGCCCGGGGGAGGCGTTGCGGAGGGGGCTGCCCCCCTCCGCCCCCATCCGCATCAGGTGTCGAGCGGGTAGTCGGTGTAGCCGGCCTCGCCGGGCGTGTAGAACGTGGCGAAGTCGGGCGCGCGCAGCGTGGACCCCGCGCGGAACTTCGACGGCAGGCGCGGGTTGGCGATGAACGGGCGCCCGAACGCCACGAGGTCTCCGCGTCCGGCGACGAGATCGGTCTCGGCGCGGTCGGCGTCGTAGCCGCCCGACAGCACGAGCGTGCCGCGGAACGTGGCGCGGATGCCCGCGACGAGCGCGGCCGGCACCTGCGGCGCGCCCATGGAGCTGTGGTCCACGAGGTGGACGTACGCCACGCCGAGCGCCTGCAGCCCCTGCGCGAGGTGGAGGTAGAGCGCGTCCATGTCCGCGTCGGGCGCCATGTCGTTGAACACCCCGTACGGGGACAGGCGGATCCCGGTGCGGTCCGCGCCGATGGCGTCGGCCACGGCCTTCGTGACGGCGAGCGCGAAGCGGGCCCGGCCGGCCACGTTCCCGCCCCAGCCGTCGGTGCGGTCGTTGGAGGCGGTGTTGAGGAATTGATCGACGAGGTAGCCGTTCGCGCCGTGGATCTCGACGCCGTCGAAGCCCGCGGCGATGGCGTTGCGCGCCGCCTGTGCGTAGCCGGCGATGGCCGCCTCGATGTCCGCCTCGGTCATCGCGTGCGGGGGGGCGGCCGGCTGCTGGCCGGCGCTGTCGGTCCACACCGGCTGCGAGAGCGGGCGCGTCGACGGCCCGACGCAGCGGGCGCCCTCCGGCAGGTTGGCGGCCGCGGTGGAGCGCCCGGTGTGCATGAGCTGGACGAAGATGTGGCCGCCCGCGGCGTGCACGGCGTCGGTCACCGCCTTCCAGCCGGCGACCTGGGCCGCGTCGTACAGGCCGGGGATCCGCGCGTAGCCCATGCCGTCGGGGGAGGGGGACACGCCTTCGGTGACGATCAGCCCGGCCTCGGCGCGCTGCGCGTAGTACTGCGCGACGATCGGCCCGGGCACGCCGCCCGGCGAGCGGTTGCGGGTCATCGGCGCCATCACGATGCGGTTGTGCAGCGTGACGCGACCGAGCTTCCAGGAAGAGAACAGCGTGGGGTGGGACACCGGGACCTCGTGAGCGCGACCCGGACTGGGCGCCTGCTCGCGGGGAGGCATAGGCACCGCGCGGCGGTTCGTCCTGCCCCGTCGCGCGACCGCAGTGTTCGGTTGGCCGAACGATCAGGCGTGGTGGGCGCCCAGCCACGCGGCGGCGAGCGCCAGCGTCGGCAGTACGAACCACAGCGCCGACGCGGCGCGTGGAAACCGGTACGGAATCGCGAGCGCCGCGGCCATGAGGGCCCACACGGTGAGCTTGCCGTGGATCCATCCCGGGAGGGAATGCACGCCGAGGCGCGCGAGCATGCCGAAGCCGCCGAGCAGCACGAGGAACATCGCCGCGCCGTGGCTGGCCGCGATCCAGCGACGCGAGGCGTTGCCCTCGCGCGTGCCGCCGTTGCGCACGTGCACCAGCAGGCCGCCGAAGCTGAGGAACAGCAGGAACAAGCCCGCGAAGTGGACGATCCGGTAGACGTCGTAGGAGATCATGCGGCGCCCTAACCCGCGCCTGCCTGCGGCGCGGCCGCGCGACGGCGGCGGGGGCGCGTGCGCGCGAGCGCGTGCGCGGCGCGCGAAATGGCGTACACTCTCCCGCATGACCGACTCGAACCCTTCCGAGCTTCCCCCGATCCCCCGCGAGGTGTGGCGCTGGCAAAGCGACGCGCTCGGACTGTCCATGGGCGTCGCGCGCTGGGGCCACTTCGGCCGTCCCGTGGTGTGGTTCCCGACCGGCGGGGGCGACTTCCTCGACTGCGAGCGCTTCCTCGTCGTGAAGTGCCTCGAGCCGCTGATCCGCGCTGGTCGCATCAAGCTCTACGCCACCGACAGCGTCGACCGCCAGGGGTGGACCCACCGCGAGCTTCCGCCGCGCGAGAAGGTGGCGATGGCCGTGCGCTACGACCGATGGATCGTGGACGAGCTGGTGCCGCGCATCCGCGCCGACTGCGGCGGCACCCCCGAGCGGTTCGGCTGCGTCGGCAGCTCGCTCGGGGCCTTCAACGCGCTCAACGCCGCCGCCAAGCACCCCGAGATCTTCGGGCTGATGGTCGGCATGAGCGGCACCTACATCCTGGACCGCCGCGTGCAGGGCTACTGGGACGAGGACTACTACTACAACAGCCCTTCGCAGTTCCTGCCGAACCTCGCCGAGGGCCCGCAGCTCGACGCGCTCCGCCGCTCCGTGTTCCTCCTCGGCGTGGGCGCCGGCCCCTACGAGAACCGCGACTACAGCTTCACGATCGGCTCCATCCTGCGCGAGAAGGGAATCCCGCACCGGGTCGACGTCTGGAAGGACGGCGACCACGACTGGCCGACCTGGCGCGAGATGCTCCCGCACTACCTCGGCAGGTGGGCCTGACGCGCCGTCAGTAGTGCGGCGGGACCTCGTGCCCGCCGATGCGCACCGTGCCCTCCTCGTCCTCCTCGGGGGCGGCGGCGGCGCGCAGGCGCTCCATCTCGCGCACGACCCCGGCGACCTCCTGGTGGAGCGCGCGGACGACGCCGTCGAGCTCCGAGAGGTACTTCTCCAGGTAGGCCAACTTCTCCTCGAGCGCGATCAGCCGGTCGTGCATGACATGCTCCCCTCGTCGCAGGCTATTCACCTGGGGCGGGGGGACATCCCCCCGCAACGCCCCCCGTGACGGATTCGTCCAGCCCCGCGTACGGGGTGGCCGGGCCGAGCCGCGCGCCGAGGGCGCGGATCCCCGCGACGTGGGCGTGGAGCGGCGCCCAGTCGTCGTGGGCCGCGATCGGCGCCCACAGGGCCTCCACCGTGTCGATGTGCAGGTCCGGCGACGTGCCAGGGGGCGTTGCCACGGAAACATACTCGGAATGGACTTCGCGGAAGAGGTCGAACGCCGGCGAGGCCCACGTCGCGGCGTCGGGATGATCCCCGGGCCGCGCGTCGGCGCCGCCGTGCCAGGCGTCGAAGAACGCGACCAGCGGCGCCCGCGTGCGCGCAAGCGCTTCCAGCCCGAGCATGCAGAGCGTGGTGTCACCGGCCTCGCCGGCGGAGGCGACCCCGAGCCGTCGCAGGAAGGTGGTGCGCAGGCCGGCGTGGAAGGCGGCCGCGAAGCCGTCCAGCGCGCCGTCGAGCGGCTCCCCGAGCAACGCGAGCGACTGCGCCAGCGCGCGCAGGTTCCAGTGCACGGCCTCCGCCTGCCGCCCGAAGGCGTAGAGCCCCTCGTGGTCGAAGTACGCCGCGACGAAGGACGGGTCGTAGGTGGGCGTGAAGCGCCACGGGCCGTAGTCGAAGCTCTCGCCGGTCAGGTTCTGGTTGTCGGTGTTGAGCACGCCGTGCACGAATCCGGCAGCCATCCAGGCGCCGCAGGTCCAGGCGGCGCGGTCGCAGCTCGCCGCGAGGATGCCCCGGGGCGTGGGCGTCGCGTGCGGCAGCAGGTGCTCCGCGACGTACGCTACGAGCCGCGCCATGCGTTGCCGGTCGCCGTGCGCCGCCAGCCGCTGGAAGGTGCCGACGCGCACGTGGCTGTGCGAGAGCCGCACCAGCACCGCGGCGCGCGTCGGGGACGGCTCGTCGTGGCGATCCAGCGACTCTCCGGTCTCCACGATGCTGAGCGTGCGGCAGGTGTCCACCCCGAGCGCCTCGAGCATCTCGCTCGCGAGCAGCTCGCGCACGGCGCCCTTGAGCGTCAGCCGTCCGTCGCCGCCGCGGCTCCATGGGGTCGTGCCGCTGCCCTTCGTGCCCAGGTCCAGGAGTCGCCCGCGGTCGTCCCGGAACTGGGCGTAGAGAAAGCCGCGCCCGTCGCCGAGGTGTGGGTTGTAGTGGCGGAACTGGTGGCCGTGGTAGCGCAGCGCGAGCGGCTCCGGCAGGTTGTCCGGCAGCGGCGCGAAGCGCGCGAAGCGGTCGATCCAGGCGTCGTCGTCGAGGCCCGTGAGGCCGACGGCGGCGGCGGCGCGGTCGTTGCGCCAACGCAGGCGGTGCGCGGGGAACCGCGCGGGCGCGACCGCGTCGGCGTAGCCCTCGCCGAGCGCGAGGTAGCGGGGATCGGGGCGGGGGACGGACATGCGGAGGGTCTACCGCGTTGCGCGGCCGCACCACGGTAGGCCACGCCCCCGGCGCGCGCACCCGCGTTCGCGCGCGGTCGCGCCGCCGGCCCTTGCGTCGCGCCGCAAGGCGGCTACGACATGGGCATGGTCGCGCTCGCGCTTCTCCTCGCCTGCAGCCGCCCCGTCGAGGCGCCGCAGGAGCTCGACGCGCTGGTCGGGTTCCTCTTCGCCCACGCGATGGACGAGGACCCCGCGGCGCTCGCGGCGGGCGGCGACAACCTCGCGGTGTGGATGGACACGCGGCTGGACGAGACGCTCGAGGGCTACGCGGTGCGCACGCTCGATCAGACCACCCTCGACGGCCTCGACGACGCCACGCGCAGCGCGGAGGGGTTGGTGGGCGCGGCGGTCGGCCATGAGAGCCCCCACGATCCCACGACCATCGCAGCGTCGCAGCTCACGACCGATCCGCTCGTGCGCGACGCGGACACGGTGCTCGCGTACGCGCGCGAGGACCAGGGCGACATGGCGTGCTTCCTCGATCACCGGTGCGGGACCTTCGCCTACGAGTCGTGGGTGACCGCGTCGCTGCCGCTCTCGCTGGAGGTGACCTCGCACAACCTGGTGCAGTGGCGCTGGGTCGAGCTCTCCGACGGGGGCGAGGCACTCGTGCAGCGCAACTGGATGGTGGGCGCCGCCGAGCTCAACGTCGACTGGCTGGACGTGCTGGCGCAATACTACCTGTGGGTCAGCATCCCGCACGGGGACGGGTCGAGGAACATGTACGCCACCTGGGCGCAGACGCGTCTCACCGGCACGGACGTCCCCGAGACGCTGGCGCTGCATCTTGCCGTGGAGGACATGGTCGGCGCGGCGGACGAGATGGACGCCTGGATCAGCGCGAACCCGGCGCCGAGCTGGTAGCCGGGATCGGCGCGAGCGTGCGCCGGTGTCCGACGTGGAGGCTGGACGCGCATGCCACGCGCCAGGGGGCGTCGCGGTGTTCCGGGGCCGCGTAGTCGATTCCCACGCGCGGTCCGGCGAGCCGCGTCACCGGGCGGTCGGGGGCGTCGAGCGCGAAGACGGCGTCGAGCCGCAGGCCCGTGTGGGCCGTGGTGACGCCGAGCGCCTGCGCGAGCGTTCCGGGCCCGTCGAGGCGGGGGGCGTTGCGGGGGGGCGCGCCCCCCCGCCCCATGATCGTGTCCTGCATCGGCTCGCCACCGCGCAGGAGCACGGCCGCGGCGTGACCCCCGGGCCCGGTGACGAGGTTGAGCATGGGATGCACGCCGTAGCAGAGGTAGACGTAGAGATGGCCGGAAGGACCCCACATCGGCGCGTTGCGCGGGGTGAGTCCCATGCGCGCGTGGTTGGCGCTGTCGCCGGGGAAGCGGTACGCCTCCGCCTCGGTGATGCGCACGCGAAGGCCTTCGTGGCGGGTGAGCACGCAGCCGATGAGGTCGTGCGCGACCTCCAGCGCGTCCCGGTCGAAGAAGCCGTCGGTGTGTGGGTCCACGGGGCGTCCGTATCGCGCGGCGCGGGGGTGGCGTGATCCTGGCGTGGCTGGCGATGGCCGCGGCGGCGCCCCGGCCGGCCGATCCCGCGTGGGCGCGCGTCGACGCCGCGCTGCGGGACGCGGGGGAGGCCTGGGGCGGGGCGGACGTGGCGGTGCATCCGGAGGCGGGCGTGTCGGGCCCGGCCCTGGCCGCGCGCCTCGTGGCGTCGGGCCTGTCGGTCCGCGCGGTGTCCCCCGACGCCGTGCAGGTCGCGGGGCCCGTGGACCTGCGCGGGCTGGCCGGGGTGCCGGGCGTGGCGCGCGTGCGTCCGCCCCGCCGGGCCGTGCCGAAGGGCGTGCGCAGCGAGGGGGTCGACGCCCTCGGCGTGGAGCCGTGGCACGAAGCCGGGCTCGACGGCGCGGGCGTCGTCGTCGGCATCGTCGACGTCGGCTTCGCCGGGTGGGAGGACGCGCTCGGCGCCGAACTCCCCGGGCGCGTGCGCACGGACTTCCGCTTCGGCGCGCCCGGGCGATCCGCGCACGGGACGGCGGTGGCGGAGGTCGTCCACGACATCGCTCCGGAGGCCGAGCTGGTGCTCGTGACCGTCGAGACCGACGTGGAGCTGGCCGGGGCGCTGGAGTCGCTTGTCGCGGCCGGTGCCGACGTGATCAACGCCTCGATCGGCTTCGACAACGTCTGGCACGCCGACGCCACCAGCCCGATGACGCGCCTGGCGGATGCGGTCGCGGCGCACGGGGTGCTCTATGTCGCGGCGGCGGGCAACGAGGCGCTCCGCACCCGTGTGGGCGTCCTCGGAACGCCCGACGACGACGGTGTCGTGCCGATCGGCGACCGGTCGGGCGCGTGGGTGTGGGCACCCGACGGCTGGGCGCGGGCGACCCTGCGGTGGTCGGAGCCGTTCGGTGGCGCGACGACCGACCTCGACCTCGTGCTCGTCAACGCGGACGGGTCCCCCTGCGGGCGCGGCACGGAGAGCCAGGACGGCCGCGGGGACCCGTTCGAGTCCGTGAACGCCGTTGCCTGCACCCCGTGGGTCCGCGCGCGCGTCGAGGCGGCGGACGGCCAGGTGCCGGCCGGCCTGACCGCGACCCTGCACGCCCCGGGCGGCATGGCGGCCGAGGCGGCCACCGGCGCGCGCAGCCTCACGCTGCCGGCGGACCTGCGAAACGGCGTGACGGTGGGGGCGTGGGACGTCCCGTCCGACGCGCCGTTTCCGTACAGCAGCCGCGGGCCGACCGACGACGGGCGCGCCAAGCCGGAGCTGCTGGCACCAAGCGCCGTGTCGACGGATGCGTTCGGCGCGCGCGCGTTCCAGGGAACCAGCGCGGCGGCGCCGCACGTCGCGGGCCTGGCCGCGCTGTGGATCTCGGCCACCGGGCGTTTCCGGGACCCCGACGCGGTGCGGGACTGGCTCGCGGACCGCGCGCGCCTGCCGCCGGCGGACGCGCGCGTCGCCGGGACCGGGATCGCGAGGGCCGGGGAGGTGCCAGCCGGGACCGGAGGGTGCGGGAGTGTCCCGGCGCAGGGCCGCTGGGGCGGGATCCTCGTGGGGTGCGCACTCGCCGTGATGCGCCGACGTCGGCCTGCCTGCGTAGGCTAGAGCGCGCGCCAGCGGAGCGTGAGGAAGCCGCCGTCCTCCTGCGTCGCCTGCGAGTCGTCGCACTCGTCGTCGCCGTCGCCGTCGTAGTACCGCTCGACGACGAGCTTCAGGACCCGCCCGTCCTCGAGCTGGACGACGAAGGGCGTCCCGGTGGTGTCCACGCAGCCGGGGTAGTCCCACCACGGGCCCATCGCCACCTGCGGGCTGCCCGGCAGGCCGGACGAGTCGTTGATGAGGCTGCAGTCGTCCGTGTAGCTGTCGTCCTCGAGGAAGGTCACGCCCTCGGGCACGGCGTCCACGGCGTCGTAGCGCCGCCCCATGAGCGCGGATGCGCCGACGCAGGACGGACCGCTGTCGCCGCTGTTGAGCCGGATGATGAAGCGCCGGAACGCCATGTGCCAGGTCATGTCGGTCAGGGCGGTCTCGTCGTCGACGTTCACGCGCTCGGCACCGAGCTCCGTGAACCGCACGTAGGTCCAGGGATGGGCCGACGCGCGGCTGTAGCCCCCCGCGGAGGCGTCCACGAAGGTGACGAAGTCGTCGCCGTCGCGGGTGGTGGACACCTCGGCGTCGCTCACCTTGTCGTCATGCAGCGAGAGGTCCTGGATCATCGCGTCGATGCACGCCGGCGGCTCCGGGTCGGTGCAGACCGGATCGAGCGCCTTCTCCTCCGCGGGGGCACCGCAGGCAGCGAGCGTGAGCAGCGCGGAGAGGACGGGAAGGGTGGGCATGCGGACCTCGCGGCGCGCCGATATCCTGCGGCCCATGGTCGTCGCAATGCTCGCCCTCCTCGCGTGGGTCCCGGCGGACGCCGCGCCCCTGCGCTTCGACCCGGCATCGCCGCCGGAGCGCGTCGGGGTCCGGGCCGGACGCCCGGTCTACCGCTTCGCCCACCTCGAGGGCCGTGTCGTGGACCTCGCCGTGTCCGACGGGGTCGTGTTCCGCGTCGCGCCCGGCATGCCGGCGCCCCCGGGCGCGGTTTTTCTCGGGGGCCGTTCGTGGCGGTTGCCGTCCGCGTCGCCCATCGTCACGGCACAGGCGCTCGCCGCGCGCGCCGGGATCCACGGGGTGTTCCCGGACGTGCTGCTGCCGCAGGCGCCGGCCGGCGGCGAGGGGGTGTACGACGACCCCTCGCGCGGAAGCCAGTGGTGGGTGGACCGCCTGTCGATGGATCGCCTGTGGGCCGTGTCGCCGGGCGATCCCGACGTGCGCGTGGCCGTCATCGATTCCGCCATCGACATCGGGCACCCCGATCTCGCGGACGCGGTCACCGCGCCGTACGACGCGATCGACGACGATGAGGATCCCTCGCCGGCCGCGCCGTGTGGCCCCGAGCTGGCCTGCGATCTCCACGGCACGGCGGTGTCCGGGGCTGCGCTGGCACGCGGCGGCAACGAGGTGGGCATCGTGGGCATGTGTCCGGCGTGCACGCTCGTCCCGATCCGGCTGCTCGGCGAGGACGGCGACACGCCGCTGTCCGCCGACGTGCGGGCCTTCGAGCACGCGATCGCCGCGGGCGCCGGCGTCATCAACAATTCCTGGGGGTTCACCGAATCCATCCCGGTGCCGGAGCCGCTGGCCGAGGTCATCGCGCGGGCCAGCATCGAGGGGCGCGGCGGCCTCGGCGCGCTCGTGGTCTTCGCGGCCGGCAACGACGATCGGCGCATCCGCCCCATCGAACTGGCGGCGCTGGAGGACGTGCTGTGCGTGTCCGCCACCGACAGCTACGGTTACCCGACGAACTACACCAACGCCGGCCCCGCGGTGGACGTCGCGGCGCCGAGCGCCACGGTGTCGGTGGTGCCGGGCGGCGGCGTGACCACGACCTTCGGCGGCACCAGCGCCGCGGCTCCCGTGGTGAGCGGCCTGGCCGGGTGGGTGCTCGCGCAGGATCCGACGCTGACCGCCGCCGACCTCCGCGCGCTGATCGAGGGCACCGCCGCGCCGTCGGCGAGCGTGCCTCCCGACGCCGACGGTCGCAACGACGTCTACGGGTGGGGCGTCATCGACCCCGTCGGCATCCTCGAGACGCTGTACCCGCCCGATGCGGAGGCCGCCGCGGGGTGCGCCTGCGCCACCTCGGCCGACTGGGGCGGAGGGGGACACCCCCTCCGCAACGCCTCCCCCGCGGTGGTCGCGCTGCTCGCGGTGCGGTGCGCGCGCCGGCGGCGCGCGTGATCGCGCTGCTGCTCCTCGGTGCGGCGTGGGGGCGACCCACGGACGGGTCCGGGCTGCGGGCCTTCTCCGCGGAAGACCGCGTCGTGTCCTTCGACGGCGCCGAGGGGCGGGCGCGCGTGTGGTACAGCGAGGCCGGCCCGAACGCCACCCTGCGTGCCGACGCGGATCAGGACGGGATCCCCGACTTCGTCGAGGCCGTGGCCGCCCGCACCGAGGACGTGCTCGACGTCTACGCCGGCGTCGGGTTCCGCGCGCCGCTCCCGGATTCGGGCGCGGGAGGCTCGGACGCCCTGGACGTCTACCTGGTCGATTTCGGCGGGGACGCCGACGGCATGTACGTGGCCGAGGCCTGTGACGCGGCCCCGCGCGCGTGCGCGGGCCACGTGCTCCTGGAGAACGACTTCGTCGGGTACGGCTACGCCAGCATCGACACCGCGGTCACGGTGCTCGTGTCGCACGAGCTGTTCCACGCCGTGCAGGCCGCCTACGACGCCGATCAGGAGCTGTGGGTGTCGGAGGGGACCGCCACGTGGGCGGAGGACCTCTACGATCCCGGAAGCCGCGACTTCCTGCGCTTCTGCGGCGCGTATCTGCAGGACGCGGGCCGATCGCTGGACCGCCCGCCGACGGGACCGGTGCCGGCGTTCGCCTACGGCACCGCCCTCTGGTGGTGGTTCCTGGCCGATCGGTACGGCACGGACGTGCTCGTCGACCTCCTGGAGGACTCCGCCTCCTCCGACGGCGACGCGCTCGGGGACGTGGGGCGGCGGGTGGAGGAGGCGGGCGGCGCGCTGGATGCGGACTTCGCGGACTTCGCGCGCCGGAACGCCGCCACCGGCCTGCGCGCCGGCGCGGAGCCCGGATACCCGTTCGCGGCGCAGCTCACCCCGCCGCCGCTGGCCGCCCGCGGCGCGTCGATCGACGACACGAACCGCTACTACCCGCTCGCCGCCACCTATTACGGGTTGGAACATCCCGGCGGGGCCGCATGGTTCGCGACCGGCACGGACGCGCCCGACCTCGTGTTCTCGCTCCATCCGCTGGATGGGGCCGGTCGACTGCAGGCGCCGCTGGACACCTTCGCCGGAACGGCAGCGCCGCGCGCGCTGGGGGAGTTGGCGGCCGGCAGCTACGTGCTGGTCGGCGTGAACCCCGTGCGCGCGGAGGCCTCGACCCGCGTGCGGACCTGCCTCGGTCCCGCGGAGCTCGCGGAGGCCTGTGCCGGGGACCCCGTCACGTCGGCGACCGCATCGCCGAAGACGGGCGGCTGCGCGGTGGCCGGGGCGCCCGGGATCTTCTTCCTCGCGGGGATGGCGTCCCTGCGTCGCCGTCGCCGACCCGCGCGCTGACTACCAGGACGCGAGGAAGCGGTCGATCTCCTCTCGCTCGAGCAGGCCCATGCTGAGGTCGAGGCAGTCGGCGCACACGTCCACGCCCTGATGGCGGTACACCGCGCGGCTCTCGAAGTGGGTGCGCCCGCACAGCGAGCACACGGCATCGTCGGGTGCCACGATGTTCCGGCGGTTCCGCGCGATGTCGCCCACGCAGACGTCGCAGATGACCCCGCGCGTGCCCGCCATGAGGTGCGTGCACTCCTTGCCCGTGCGCCCGCAGCTGGAGCAGTGCACGTCGGCCCCGCCGCCCGTCACGGCGCGTGGCTCGCCGCGCCCGCCGGGCGGCGTGACCATGGCGAGGAACCGCTCCACCAGGGGGGCAGCGCCCCGCTCCTGGCCGCGGCGCAGGAGTGCCTTCGCCGCGTCCTCGTCGCCGCTGATCACGCGTGCGGCCTGCACGGCCACGAGCAGCTCCGGGTCCGCGTCGTTCCAGCCATCCAGCAGCTGCCGCGCCGAGCGGCTCCTGCGCGTGGCGATCGCCAGCAGCAGCAGCGCCTGGTACGCGCGCGCCACGTCACGCTCGTGCTCGACGTTGCGGCGGTGGGCCGCGAGGTCGGAGGCGTTTCCGCGCCGCTCCACCGCCATGCGCTGGATGTCCTCCATGGTCACGTTGAGGCCCGCCGTCAGCGTCGGCTCCGGGATGAACGACGCGGACGCCAACGCCGCGCGGGCCAGCGCGCCGCCGTAGTGCGCCCCGGGCTCGCGGAGCCGCACGCCGACCTCGTCCGCCACGTGGTTGGCGGCCATCGTGCAGGCGGCGTCGAAGAGCGTGAAGCGCAGGCCCTCGTCATCGGTCGCATCCACGGACTCGAGCACCCCGGGCACCGAGCTCGGCCCGATGGCGCGCAGCTCGTCGAGAAGCACCGCGATTCGCCGACGCGTGAAGGTCCGCGGCGCGTTCTCGCCGCCGGTGAGCGGCAGGCGGTCGAACGCGCCGACCTCGGCCGCCAGGGCACGCTGCAGCCACTGGGAGTCGCCGGCGCGACGCCGCGTGCGCACCAGCTCCACGTAGCTCGCGGTGTCCTCGGGGTGATCCTCGAGGGTCTCCTTGAAGAGCTTGAGCGCCTCCGTGACCTGTCCCTCCTCGAGCAGCGTGCAGCCGAGCGCGTGCCGTGCGGGAAGGTGGTCGGGCGCGAGCAGCAGGGCCTGGTTGCAGAACTCCCGCGCGCGGTCCAGCTCGTCCATCTGCAGGTAGGCCATGCCGACCTGGGTCAGCGCGTTGACGTCGTCGCCGTGGGCCTCGAGGTAGTGCCGGTAATGGGAGATGGCGTTCTTGAACTTGCCGAGCGCGAAGGCCACGTGGCCGAGGTGCTTGCGCGCCTGCGCCGCGTAGCGCGGGTGCTCCCGCAGGCGCACGAAGAGCTTCTCCGCCTCGGCGTAGCGACCCGTCTGGAGGCAGTTGATGCCCAGGTCGCGCATCAGCGGCGCCAGCATGTCGGGGGAGGGGTCGAGCTTCAGCGCCCGCACCAGGTGGTACTGGCTGCGCTCCACGAGGCGACGCCCGCCGACCTGCCGCGCCCGCTCGGTGAGCGTGCGGCCGAGCAGCAGGTGGACCTCCCAGCTGTCCGGGGACAGCCGGCAGGCGATCTCGAGGTGCCGAAGCGCCACGTGGCGGTCGCCGAGGCCGCGGTACATGGCACCCATCGCGAGGTGGAGGTCCGCGCGGTCGGGATCGACCCGCAGCGCCTCGTCGAGGTAGCGCTGCGAGGTCTCGGGGCGGTCCATGCCGACGAGCGCCGCGCCCGCGATCACGAGGGCCTCGGCGTGGGTCGCGGAGTCCTGCAGGATCCGTCGGGCGTGCTGGAGCGCCTGCGAGCAGGCGGCGTCCCCGGCCGAGTGGTAGAGGCCGCGGGAAAGGTGGATGCGGGCCAGCTCGAGGCGTGCGTCCACGTCATCGGGCACCTCGGCGAGGCGGGCCTCGAGGCGGGCGGCGGACCAATCGAGCTTCTGGTGCGGATACATGACGGCTCGTGGGAAGCGACGTATGCTATCGCGTGGAGGCCGTGCCGTGATCCCCCCTCGCGTCCTTGGACCCGGATCCTGCGCCCCTGCGCGGGACTCCGTGCGACGCGGCGACGCCCCGGGGACCGCCCGGGCGCGGCGCGCGCGCCGGGGTCAGGCGACGACCGAGTGGATCGTGCTGGTGTCGTTCGTGGTGGTCGCGGTGATCGCGGCGGGCTCGCTCCTCGGGGACACCTGGGGCGGCACGGCACGGGAGGTCGGGCGCCGCGTCGCCGGCGTGTACTCCATCGGTCGCCTGCGCTAGGCGAGGGGAGCCCCGCGTGGACGGACTCTCCGTCGTCTTCTTCGTGTCGGGCGCGACGAGCCTCGTGTACCAGTCGGTGTGGCTGCGTCAGCTGCACCTGCTCGTGGGGACCAGTCCGATGGCCGTCGCCACGGTGCTGGCCGCCTTCATGGCAGGCCTCGGCCTGGGCGGTGCCTGGATGGGGCCGCGCGCGGCGGGCCTGCGGAACCCGCTGCGTGCCTACGCGCTGCTGGAGGCGGGCATCGGCGCGATGGCGTGGCTCCTTCCACGCTGGCTCGAGGCGCTGGGTCCCGCGGCGGCGGGGGCCGGGCTGGAGGGCGATCCCGCGCGGGACGCGGCGCGCGTCGCGTTCGTCGCCGGTCTCGCGCTGCTCGTCCCGACGATGTGCATGGGCGCCACGCTGCCGGTGCTGGCCGCGTGGGTGGCGCGGGATCCGGCGCGGGCCGGCGCCGACGTGGGGCGCCTGTACGCATGGAACACCGCGGGTGCCATGGCGGGCACGTGGGCGGTGGGTTTCGTGCTGCTTCCGACCTTCGGGGTCGCCACCACCACGGGGATCGCGGCGACCGGCAACCTGCTGCTGGCCGCGTGGGTGGGAGCCCGCGCCTCCGTCGGGCGGCCCGGGGGCGTTGCGGGCACGCCGCCGCGGTTGGCCCCTCCAGGGGCCTCGAGCGGCGCGCGTGGGGAGGACGCGTCCGCCGAAGGCGGCGCCGAGCCGGGCTCGGCGAGCGCCGGACCCCGCCCCCGGAGGCCGACGCCCGGCGGCGGCCGCGAGGGGGGCGGGCAAAGCCCCCCGCCCCAGGAGGGAACGACGGCGCCGTCGTGGTGGGATCTCGGCGTCGTGGCCGCGATCGCGGGCATGGCGAGCCTCGCGCTGGAGGTGGCGTGGACGCGCCTCATGGGGCTGGTGCTCGGAGCGAGCACGTACGCGTTCACCGTCATGCTGCTGGCGTTCCTCGGCGGGATCGCCGGCGGCGGCGCGCTCGGGGCCGGGTGGTGCGCCCGGCACGCGCACGGCGATCCCCGGGCGGCGCGTCGTGCCTTGCCGTGGGTCCTGCTGGCCGTCGCGGGCGCGACATGGGTCGGCGCGTGGGGGTGGGGTGCGCTCCCCGTGGCGTTCGCGCGGCTGTGGTTCGCGATCGGTGGGGACACCTGGCTGCTCTGGCCCTCGCGCCTGCTGCTGTCCGGCGCCGTGATGGTGCCGCCGGCGATCGGCATGGGCGCGATGTTTCCGCTGCTCGTGCAGGCCACCGGCGACGCGGAGGTCTCCCGCGCGACCGGGCGCGTGTACGCCGCGAACACCTCCGGCAGCGTGGCGGGGGCCGTGGCGGCCGGTTTCCTGCTGCTTCCGCACGCCGGCGTGGTCGGCACCGTGCGGTGGGCCTGCGCGATGTACGTCGGTGCCGCAGCGCTCCTGGTGCTCGGCGAAGGAGGCGTGCGGCGCGCCCTGCGCCGTCCCGTGGCATGGGGGACGCTCGCGGCGGGACTCGCCGTCGGTGTGCTGGCGCCGCCGTGGAACCCCATGCTCATGACGTCGGGCATGTACAAGTACGTGCAGAACCTGGACACGCCGAGCTTCGCCGAGATCCGCGCCCGCATGCTCGATCGTTACGACCTGCTCTACTACGCGGAGGGTCCGGCCACCGTCGTCACCGTGGCGCGCAACCGCGAGACGGGGAACATCTGGCTCGCCAACAACGGCAAGATCGATGCCTCGAGCACCGGGGACATGCCGACGCAGGTGCTCGTGGCGCACCTTCCGTTCCTCTTCCCGGTCCGGGACGACGCGCGCGCGTTGCTGGTCGGGCTGGCGAGCGGGATCACCCTCGGCGCGATGAGCACCCACGGAACCCTCGGTCGCATCGACGTGGCCGAGCTGGAGCCGCGCATGCCGGAGGCCGCAGCGTTCTTCCGGCCGTGGAACCGCGACGCGTTGCGCGACCCGCGCGTGCGTCTGTACGCGAACGACGGCCGCAATCACCTGCTGCGCGCCCCCCGAGGGACCTACGATCTCGTCGTGAGCGAGCCGAGCAACCCGTGGCTCACCGGCGTGAGCAACCTGTTCACGCGCGAGTTCTTCGCCATGGGCAAGGCACGGCTGGCGCCGGGCGGCATCTGGAGCCAGTGGTTGCAGCTCTACGGGATGGATTCCCGTGACGTGCGCGCCGTCCTGCGCACCTTCTCCGACGTGTACCCCCACGTGCGGGTGTTCAGCACCATCCACGACGCGGACCTCGTGCTGATCGGGAGCGATTCCCCGCTGCCGCTGGACCTGGAGCGCGCCACGTCGGTCGTCATCGGGGATGCCGCACGGCGCGAGGAACTCGCGTCCATCGGCGTCACGACGGGCCACCACCTGCTGGCGCACGCGCTGCTCGACGATGCGACGGCGCGGACCTGGTCGGCCACCGCGCCGCTCAACACGGACGACAACCTGCTGGTGGAGTTCAGCGCGCCGCGCAACCTCTACCGCGAGACCAGCTCGGCGAACTTCCTGGCCCTCCGTCCGCTCGCGACGGTCCCGATGGAAGGCGAGCCGGACGCGGCGGGGCTCGTCGCGCTGGGTGCCGTGTACCTCGACCGGGACGAGCCGGTGCGGGCGATCAAGGCCGCACGCGCCGCGGAGGCGCGGGAGCCGGGCCGCGCCGACGTGCTGGCGCTGTACGAGGCGGCGCGGGCGAGCCTCGCGGGCCAGACCACGGCGGCCGGGGCTCCTTGACGGAGCACGGGGTGCTTGTTAGGGTGCGGGGGCTGGGGCGATTAACTCAGCGGAAGAGTACTACCTTCACACGGTAGGAGTCACTGGTTCAAATCCAGTATCGCCCACCACCTGCGCCGACCCTGCCGGGTCGGCGTCTTCGTTCTTGCGCGCATCGTGCGGCGCAGCGCGTCGAGCCGGTCTGCGAGCCCGGCGGCGGCGGCCGTGTCTCCGCCGTACCGTGCGGCGTACCAGGCATCGGCAAACGCGGCGAAGGCGGCGCCGGCCGGGGTGCCCGCCCGTGCCGCCAGCCACGCCGCGGCCTCGCGCAGCGGGAGGTGCTCCGGGAGCGGGTGGCCCGCCCGCGCCACCACCTCCCGGGCCGTGCGCGCGGCCGCCCGCATCGGATCGTCGGGAACGCGCCCGGCGCCGGACCATGCCGCCACGCCCAGCCGCAGGGCGCCCAGTCCCACCGTCAGGGCCGCGATCGTCGCGAGCATGCCGACGATGCCGGCGCGGAAGGGGGCGGCACCGCCCGCGCCGGCCCCGACGAGCGGGCGCCCGAGCAGGCCGTACGCGGCGAACTGGGCCTCCATGTCGTACCCGACGATCACGCGGTACCACGCGCCGACGAGCGTGGCGACGCGCGCGCGGAGGCCGGCGCTCTCGGGGGTCGGCAGACCGCCCGGCGGGGTCGCGTCCAGCGTGCGCCACCCGTCCAGCGTTCGTACCTCGGTCCAGGCGTGCGCGTGTCCCCTCCGGATGACGGCGCGGCCCTCCGCGTCGGTCTCCTCCGAGTAGAAGCCCGTCGCCACGCGTGCGGGGATGCCCCGGGCCCGCAGCAGGAGGGCGAGGGCGCTCGCGAAGTGCTCGCAGTTGCCGGTCCTTCGGGCGAACAGGAACGCCGCGCTCGGGTCGGGCGTGCTCGGTTCGGGCTCCCGGCCATAGCGGTAGTCCCGCATCAGCAGCGCGTGCAGCGCCTCGACGACCGACGCCGGTGCGGCGTCGCGGGCCACCGACCAGGCCAGCGCGCCGATGCGAGGGTCCAGGTCGCGCGGCAGCGCCACCCAGCGCTCCTCCGGCGTGGAGAGCGGCGTCCCGTCCTCGGCGCGGTGTCCCCAGGCAACGTACGCGAGGGGCTGCCCGGGAGCGCGGTGCTGGAACACCCCCTCCGCGACGCGGTGCACGCCGGGGGCCCCGTCGATCCGCAGGATCTCCCCGACGCCGTAGAGCTGCATGCCCGGCTCGGCGTCGAGCTCCACCTCGGCGCGCACGTTCGGCCGAAGCGGCGGGATCGGCTCCGGCGGGGTCCCGGCGGTCCATCGCCTGCCGTCGAACTGCTCCAGCACGCGGGCGCGCACGTACACCGGGCCGGGGATCGGGACGCCGTCCGGTGTCGTGACGCGGACCCGCATGACCTGCGCGAGGTCATCGCTGGTGAGTGCGCCGGAGCCGGGCTCCATGTCGGTCGGGAAACGCCCCTGCGTCACCGGTTCCGTGCCGAAGAGGCCGCCCTCCAGGCGCGGCATGGTCGCGAACAGGACCGCCGTGGCGAGCATCGTGCCGCCGGCGAGGGCGGCGCGCGCCGGGCGACCGGGTCCGGGATCGGGGCCCCACGGCAACAGCGCCAGCAGCGCCAGGGGGAGCGCCCCCGCGAAGGACAGGAACAACACGCCCAGGACCGGGTGGTCCGCCCGCAGCGAGCCGACGAGCAGCACGAGCGTGGCGAGCAGAAGCACGTTGCGGCCCGCGTCGGGGCCCCGCGCCCATCGCTGCTGCACGAGGAGCCACGCGGCGAGGGCGGCGAGCCCCGCGACGACCTCCGTGGCGAACGCCACCCCGATCGCGAGCACGAGCACCCCCGCGTGGACCGGGTTCCAGTCCTCCCGTCGGGGGACCGGAGCGACCCGCGGCCACAGGCATCCGAGCGTGGCCAGGCCGGCCACGACGGTGAACACGCCGCCGCCGAGCGACAGGGTTCCGAGGGCTGCGAGCATCACGACGGCCAGCGGATCGAACCCGCGTCGATGCTGGGGCGGAGGGGGCGGCTGCCCCCACCGCAACGCCTCCCCCGCGGGGGTCACGGGGCCCCCGCGAGCGCGGTGAGCAGGCGACGGCGCCAGCTCTCCCCCGGACGCACGGGCAGCTGCGCGAAGGGCGCGTCGAGCCCCACGGCGTCGCCGCGCAGGGCGGCCTCCAGCACGGCGCCGCAGGCCCGAGAGAGCCCCTCCTCGCCGGCGCGCGCGTCCACGCGCACCATCCACGCGCCGGCGCGTCCACCGCTGCGTTCCGCCAGGATGGGCGCGCCGGCGCGCGCGGAGCTGGGCCAGTGGATTCTCCGCACCGGGTCCCCCGCACGCCACGGCCGAAGCCCCGAGAGGTCGCCGGTCCCGCCGCGGTGCGCCGTGCGCGGATCGGTGTCCCCGGTCCGCGTGGGCGCCGCGTCGAGCGGGTGGCGGTGCGGGGTCGGGAACACGACGACGTCGTCGCGCAGCGGGACGTCGCGGGAGCGCACCAGCAGGCCGAACGGGTAGCGGCTGCCGATCCGGACGCGCGCGAGCGGGACGTGCCCCCGTCGCGGGAAGCGCCACTGGCCCGGGACCTCCGCGACCCCACCGGCCGGCACGCGCACGGCGAGGGCCTCGCCGCCGCTGCCGTCCACCTCCGCGACCTCGATGAGCCAGGCGGTCCCGCGGCGGCGGCGGTTCTCCACCCGCCAGGCCCCGTGGGCCGGTAGCGCCGCGTAGAGATCCGCGGGGAGCATGCGGACCGCCGACACGCCGCGCAGGTTCCACTCGGACAGGAGGTTGTTCGCGAGCAGCACGGCGAGCAGCGCGCCGAGCACCACGTACAGCAGGTTGTTGCCCGTGTTCACGGAGGCGAAGAGCACGCCGAGCAGCACGGCGCCGTACACGTTGCCCGCCAGCGTGAAGCGGATGCGCGGCTGCTCGGCCATGCGCGCCCGCCACGCCGCGGTCCAGCGCGCCACGGCCCCGCTCATGCGGCGGGGGGCAGCGAGTCCGCGAGCGCCCGCACCGCTGCGGCGGGGTCGGAGTCGTCCCGTACGAGCACGCGGTGCGCGAGAACCGGCACGGCGAGGGCGCGGAGATCCTCGGGGCTGACCCACGCGCGCCCGTGCAGCACCGCGTGGGCGCGCGCCGCGGCCACCAGCGCCTGCGCGCCGCGGGGGCTGACACCGCGCGCGAACGCTCCCGTGCTCCGCGACGCCGCCACCAGGTCGAGGACCCAGTCCTCCAGGTCGGGGTGCACGGTGACGGCGCGGACGGCGGCCCGAAGCGCGGCGAGCGCCTCGGGCACCACCGGCTCGATGGTGCTGCCGTCCGCGGTGCCGCGCAGGATGGCGCGCTCGGCGTCGCGGGGCGGATACCCCACCGACGTGCGCACGAGGAACCGGTCCAGCTGCGCGTCCGGCAGCGGGAAGGTGCCGTGCACGTCGAGCGGGTTCTGGGTCGCGACGACGAGGAAGGGGGAGGGCAGCGGGTGGCTCTCGCCGTCGACGCTGACCTGCGCCTCGTTCATGGCCTCCAGGAGCGCGGACTGCGTGCGGGGCGTGGCGCGGTTGATCTCGTCGGCGAGGACGACGTTCGCGAAGAGGGGGCCCGGGCGGAAGCGCAGGCTGCCCGCGCCGTCGAGGATCAGCCCCCCCGTGACGTCGGAGGGCAGTAGATCCGCCGTGCACTGGACGCGCCGGAAGCTGCCGCCCGTCGCGCGCGCGAGGGCCACGGCGAGCGTGGTCTTCCCGACGCCCGGCACGTCCTCGAGCAGCAGGTGCCCGCCGGCGAGCACGCAGGTCAGGGCGAGATCGACCACCTGCCGCTTGCCGACGACGGCACGCTCGATGCGCGCGCGCAGCGCCTCGACCGTCGCCGCGGGGGAGGCGTTGCGGAGGGGGTGGCCGACCCCCTCCGCCCCAGCATCCGGGAGGCTCACCCGGACGTCCCGCGCACCACGACGCCGGTGGTCGTGAGCGTGTACGTGCAGCCGGGCTCGATCGTGTCGGAGGGGGCGTCGACGACCTCGAACACCTCCTCCCCCTCCCAGTCCGCTTCCCCGTCGACGCAGCTGTCGTCGCCGCGATCGAGGGTGGCGGTGCCGAAGAGGCGCCACTTGACGTTCCCGTCGGACTGCGTGTCGTTGTTGTAGACCGCGGTCTGGTAGCTCAGGTCGCAGCCGTCGATGGCACCGGTCGCGAAGAGCTGTTCGCCCACGTAGAGGTCGGCGGAGCGGCCACGCAGGAAGATCGCGTAGTCCACGCGCTCCTCGTACGGCTCCATGGTGTCGTGGCAGGTGTCGTCCGTGGCCGTGACGGTGACGTCGTAGCGGTCGGCCCCCTCGGGGAGGCTCGGCGCCTCGGCGCACGCGAGGAGGAGGAACAACGGCACGGGCGCTCCGGGGTCGACGGGGTCATAACTGCGCACGCGGCGCGCCGGCACGCCGGACGGTTGACGCGCCGGAGGTCGGGACCTACAATGCGGCGCCCGCCGGGCCCTCCGGCGCATGAACCCCAATGCCGGAGTGCCCCGTGGCCGAGTCCGCCCCGCTGTTCGTCTGTCGTCCCGCCGATGTGGAGGCCCTCCGGGGCCACTTCGAGGCCGCCCGCTCCGGCACGGCACGCGCCGTGGTGCTCGAGGCCCCGCTCGGCGGCGGCAAGCGCGCCCTCGTCGGAGAGTTCCTCCGGTCCACCGATCTCTCCGACGTCGTCGTCATCCGCGCCGCGCTCTCCGACGAGGAGGACGGCCTGCGCACGACGCTGCGGCTCTACGCGTCGCTCTACGGCGCCCTGCAGCGGGACGCCGGGCTGCGCGGCCGCGTCGAGCTCGCGCTGAACCAGTCGCTTCCCAAGGTCGACAAGCGCGTGCAGGGCTGGCTGCAGGCCTTCGTCGAGGGCACCAAGAAGGCCGTCCCCGTCGAGGGCGAGCAGAGCTTCCAGGTGTCCCTGCCGCGGGACAACCCGATCCTCGGGTTCGCGGCGATCGTCGGCGCGATCGCGTCGCACGTGCCCGTGGTGCTCGACGTGCAGAACGTGCACAACACCCACAGCATCGGCGTGATGGCGATGTTCGAGGGACTCCTCCACAGCTCCGCTGCGGCAAGGCTGCTCGCCGTCTTCTCGACCGAGCCGGTCGACGGTCCCGCGCGGGCATGGATGCCCGTCCCGTGGTTGGACCTGCGCGAGCGCCGCAAGGACCTGTTCCAGACGATGGTGCTGGCGCCGTGGGGGGCCGAGGAGGTCGCCGCGTACGCGGAGAGCCGCGGCGTGCGCCTCGCCGCGCCGGCGCGCGTGGCGGAGCTCGCGCTCGGTCGCCCCGGGTTCGTGGCGGAGCTGGTGGACCTGCTGGACGAGGCGGGCCGCCTCGGGGACCACCTGGCCGAGACGACGCTCCTGTCGCTCGTGCCGACCACGCCCGACGAGGGCGAGGTCGCCGCGGAGCCGCCCGCCGCGGGCGAGGGCGAGCGTCGCGTGGTGGGGCGCGCGGACGTGCCGCGCGTGCAGTACCTGGCCGCGCTGCTCGGCCACGTGTTCCCGTCGGGTTTGCTCGCCGACATGGACGGGCTGGACCGCGACAGCGTCGACGACCTCTTCGACGCGTGCGGGGAGCTGGTCAAGGAGCTGCAGTTCAGCCAGCCCTTCGGCACGTGGCTGTACCAGTTCAAGCGCGGCCTGTACCGTCACGCGATCCTCGCGGCCCACGGCACGGACGCCGACGCGGAGCTGGCGCGCCGGGTCGGCACCTTCCTCGAGCGGTTCCTGATGCCGCGCGGCTACGAGTTCGCCGTCAAGACGGTGCGGCTCTACGCCGAGCACGGCGCCACGCAGCGCGCGGCGGTGCTCCGCTCGCAGGCGATGGGCTCCGAGCGCCCGGACGTGTGGGCCATGACTCGGGACGTGCTGGCGTACTTCCAGGACATCGGCTGGCCCGCGCCGATGATCCGCACGACGCTCGTGCACCTCGGGGAGCGCATGGTCGCCGGCGGAGACGTGGAGCAGGCCGAGCGCCTGCTCGCGGAGGTGCGCAGCTTCGGCGAGTCCCAGCAGGACGCGCCGCTCGCGGCATGGGTGGCGTTCGCCGGCAGCCGCCTGGATTTCCGCCGGTCGGACCTCTACCGTGCGCGTGACCGCGCGAAGGAGGCGCTGGCGGCGTTCCAGGGGCTGGGCGAGCCCGCCAAGGTCGCCGAGGTGCACAACCACCTCGCGATGATCGAGTACCAGGAAGGAAACGCGAACGCCGCGACCGACCAGCTTCGCATGGCGCTCGAGGCCTCGGCCACGCCGGCGATCGAGGCCAACGTGGAGTACGTCCGCGGCCTGCTCGCGCGTCGCGCGAAGAAGCTTCCGGAGGCGGCCGAGCACTTCAAGCGCTCCAACGAGATCGCGGGCCAGGTCGGGCTGGCGCCCCTCGCCCTCGAAGCGGGCTTCCACTACGGCGAGACGCTGGTGATGGGCCAGCAGATGTCCAAGGCGGCCGACGTGCTCGGGCGGGTGGCGCAGATCGCGCAGGCGCTCCAGAACCCGGCCCGGGAGCGTGCCGCCGTCGCGCTGCTGGCGCAGGCCCATGGCGCGCTCCGCAACTACGAGGCCGCGCTCCAGATGGCGAATCGCACGCTGCAGCTCACGCAGCAGCTGCGCTTCGATCGTCTCCTGGCCGTCGACATCTTCAACGCCGGCTACTTCAACCTGATGCTCGGGCGAGCCACGGAGGCCGCGAGCCTCTTCGTGAAGTCGCGCGAACGCGCGAACGCCGAGGACCCGAATTTCCTCCGTGAGCTGCACTTCCACCATGGGCTCGCGAACCTGCGCATCGGCGAGGTCAACGTGGCCGCGACGGCGCTCCGGGACGCCCTCGGCCTGGCGCAGCGGACGAAGGACTTCCGGAAGGTCGTGGCGTCGGCCGACCACCTGGCGCAGATCGACGTCGGTCGGGGCGACAAGGACGCCGCGCGCCGCTGGTTGGAGGAAGGACTGAAGGCTGCGGACGCGGCGAACCTTCGCGAGGAGCGCAAGCAGCTGCGCAAGCGGCTGGACGACATCGGCGCCTGAGCACGCCGGCGGGGGCGTTGCGGGGGCGGCAGCCCCCGCCCCAGGAGCTGGATGGTTGCAGACGGCGCAGGGTGGCATAGGTCGCCGGCGCGGAGGTGCCATGCTCGGCCTGATCGTCCTCTCCACCCTCGCGTTCGCGCGATCCGCGGCGTCCTCGGTCGCCACCGACGAGGCCGGCCGCCACGGCGCCGAGCTGGCCCTCGACGGGTTGCTGTCCACCGGCTGGGCGGAAGGCGCCCCCGGCACGGGGGACGGGGCCTGGTGGGAGTTCGACCTTGCTTCCCCCACGACGATCACGACGCTGAGCCTCTGGCCGGGGAACCTCAAGGACGGCGCGCGCTCGTTCCGCGAGTACGGGCGGCCGAAGACGGTGCGGATCCTCGTCGACGGCAAGCCGGTGGGCGAGCCGGTGCGGCTGCAGGACACGATGCGCCGCGCGGACCTCGACGTCGGCGTGACCGGCCGCACCGTGCGCATCGAGCTGGTCGAGAGTTTCGAGGGCGGCGTGTACGGGGACACCTATCTCTCCGAGGTGGCCGTCAACTTCGACGAGGGGGAGCGTGCCCGGTCCGTGGCCCGTCTGGACGCGTGGCGGTCCTCCCGCGAGGCGCAGCAGCTTCAGGCACGTCACGAGGCGGACGTCATCAAGGCGTTCGACACGCACACCAAGCAGCCGGAGGACGCGAAGTCCCTGGCGTTCCTCGTCGACGCCGCGGGCGAGGGCGCGCCGTACCTCCGTCGCCGTGTGGCGGGGCTGGTGCCCGAAGGCTTCCGCGCGGCGGCCATCGTGGCGGACCCGAAGGCGCACGAGGCCCTGCGCAAGCTCAAGGACGCCAACGGCATCCCCGGCCTGGAACAGGCGGCGCTGCGCGCGCTCGGGCGCGAGCAGGCCGCGGCCTGGAGCGACGTGGAGTACTTCTACGCCTGGGCGGAGCTCCAGGGTGGCGGGCGCAAGAACGTGCTTCCCTGGGGCGAGAGCGGCTGGGAGCCCGGCGCCTTGCGGAGCTTCGGTGAGCCGCTCGCCATCGAGCGGGACCGCGCCGGACGGGTGTGGGTGGGCGACCTGGCGAACAACCGGGTGCAGCGCTTCGGCGACGATGGCGTGGTACAGGCGCAGTGGGGCGGCCCGCGGGACGTCACGGAGGCGTGGTTCGCCGGACGTCGGCCCTGGTACGCCGCCGGTTCGGTCGGGGCGGAGGCGACGGGCAGCTTCGTGAACGTCCTCGACGTGGAGCTGATGCCCGCCAAGGACGGCGATTCCTTCGCGGTGCTCGACGGGGTCGGGCGCGTGCAGCTCTTCGGCCCCGACGGCGCGCTGCTGCGCGGGTGGACCGCGGACGTGGGCGACTCGCCGGAGCCGGGCGTGGGCGGACAGGGCTACCTGGCGTGGCTGCCGAAGAAGAAGGAGCTGGTTGTCGTGCTGGGCAGCCGGGCGGCCCGCTACGACATGCAGGGCGAGCGGCTCGGAGAGCCGTGGAAGCTCGCCGACGGCGCGCCGGGCGCGCTCGACGTCGCGCCGGATGGCCGCATCTGGACGTTCCACGGCCAAGCGATGCTGACCTGGAGCGCCGACGGGTTCCGGTACGGCGTGGAGTTCGGCACCGACGTGCTGGGCGCGGGCTTCGAGAGCGCGGACGTCACCTTCGACGAGGAGGGCCGCATGTGGGTCCTCACCGACGGCGGCTGGCTCCATTGCTTCAAGAAGCCGGGCAAGGTCGACTGGAAGCTGCGGGTCAGCGAGGTCGAGCTCGTGCATCCGCGCGTGGCGGTCGCCGGCGGCGTGGTGTGGTTCACCGACCGCGACCGCATCGTGCGCGTGGATGCCCTGCAGAAGCACGCCGCCGAGGTCCAGGCCGCCCAGGAGGCGGCTGCCAAGGGCGGCGCCGCCAAGTGAGCCCGCGGGTGCGTGCGTTTGTCGCCGGTGCGGCGCGCGCCGCACGGGCGATCGGGGTCGCGTGGCTCGCCGGCTGCGGGACGCCCGACCCTGTGCCGGAGCCCGCGCCCCCGGCCCCCGTCGGTGCGACGCCGGGCCCCGACGCGGCCACGCCCGCGCAGGCGCTGCCCCCGGTCTACGATGCGCGCACCATCGACACCCTTGTGCCCGTGGTGCCGTTGCGGCGGTCGGCCGTGGCCCGCCCGATTCCCGCCGGACCGACGTTGGACGCTGCGATCCTGACGCTCGGCGAGGTGGTGGACCGCCACGCGGCGGCGCCTGGAAACCCCTGGGCCATCGCGCACGCGCTGTTGGCGCGCGGAGCGGCCCTTCGGCTGGCCGACGGCAGCGACCCCCTGACGCACCTGTTCGACGGCTGGCTGGAGCGCGAGGAGACGGAGCTCCGCGGCGCGCGTCGCGTCCTGCTGCGGTTCCCGGCGAAGCGCGACGGTGTGCCCGTCGAGCCGCACACCGACCTGCTCCTGAAGAACATCGGGGAGGCCGGCTTCGCGCCGGACCTGCGCGTGCGCACGCGACGCGGTGAGGTCACGCTCGCGACGCTCTACCGCGACACCGTGCTCCGCACCTGGCTGGAACCGCAACGCAACCACGCGAGCTTCGTCAGCCCGGACGACGTGCCGTGGAGCCTTCAGGCGCTGGCCCAGTGGGCGCCGATGCCCGGAGCCGCCGACGCGTCCAACGCGCCGGCTGCGACGCGGAGGGCCGCGGCCACACCCGCCCTCCAGTGGGTCGCGCGCGACGGAACGCCGATGGATCTCGACGGCGTGGCGCGGTTCGTCGTGGCGGTGCTCCGCAAGGAGACCGGGTTCCTCGCGGACGCGATGCGCACCCGGAGTGGGTATTCGCGCAGCGGGCAGCCGCTGTTCCGCTACACCTGCGGCGGCGCGCACATGCTGCAAGGCGCGGCCTACGCGATCGCACGGGGGTTCGGCACGCCGGCGGACCGCGCGGCGGTGGTGGCGCAGGTGCCCCTGCACCACTACCGGCTCCGGCAGGAGCTGGCACAGATCGACGCGACGCTGGCGAGCGCGCCCGATGCGCGCACGCGCCTGCTCGCGCAGCGTCTCAAGTTCCTCGGGCACTGGCTGGAGACGGCAGGCCGCATGCAGGCGACCGGACTGTACGTTCCCGACGCGGTACAGCTCGAGGACGTGACCTTCGCGGCGCGCGAGCTGGCCGGGACGGTGGCGCGGCTCAAGCGCGACGGCGTCTACCGCGCGCTCCCGTCGCTCCGCACCCGCGACCGCCAGCTGTGGCAGGACCTCGTCGGGGACAGCGCACACGCCCTGCGCGGGCTGGAACTGAGCCTGGGGCGCGCGACGATCGCCTGGTAGGGGGCGGCTACGGGGTGCCGGACGCGCGGGTGCCGGCGGTCGCCAGCGCGGCCTGCCATGCACGGAGGAAGTTCGCGCCGCGCACCCCTTCGATTTCGGCGGCGGACCAGCCGCGCGCCGTGAGCAACGGCCACAGCGCGGCGATGCCGCCGGAGTCCGGGAGGTCACGCGGCGGCACGATGAGCCCGTCGAAATCGGTTCCGAGCGCGACCACGCCGGCGCCACCGACGCGCTTGAGGTGCGTGGCGTGTTCCGCGGCCCGTGCGAGGTCGCCGGTCCCGCCGAGGAACGGGCGATGGAGGTTCAGGCCGATCACCCCGCCGGTGGCGGCGATGGCGCGGATCTCGTCGTCCTCGAGGTTGCGGGGGTGCGCCGTGAGGACATGGGCGTCGGAGTGCGAGGCGACCACCGGCGCGCGGGAGCGCGCGCACACCTCGAGGGTGGTGGCGCGCGAGGCGTGACTCACGTCGAGGAGCACGCCCAACCGGTTGGCCGCGTCCACCAGCGCGCGGCCGTCGGCGGTGAGGCCGGTGCCCTTCCCGCCCGACGACCCGGCGAAGCGTGTGTCGAAGGTCCAGGTCAGGCCGAGCAGCGCCAACCCGCGCGCATGCAGCCTCTCCAGCCCGGGGATGCCGCTCCGGTCGATGCCGTGCGTGCCCTCGAGCGCGTACACGATGCCGACGCGGCCGGCTGCGGCGGCGGACCGCGCCTCGTCGGGGGAACGCACGAGCACGACGTCGTCCAGGCGCGCGTCCTCGGCCTCCATGCGCGTGAGGAGCGCGTCGACATGGGCCTCCCCGTCCGTCCTCCGCGGGGGCCAGAGCGCCATGACGGCGAGGTTGGTGCCGCCGGCCCGCAGCTGCGCGAGGCCGGCCTCCAGGCCCGTCGCGTCGAGGCCGACGTTGCGACGATGCAGCTGGGTCGGGGTGTCCAGGTGCAGGTCGGCCTGCATCGTCACCGTCGGCGGCTTCCCCGGCGCGGGGGGAGGCGTTGCGGAGGGGGGGACCCCCTCCGCCCCGGAAGCAGGCCCCGCAGACCCCGCGCAGGCGAGGAACCACAGTGCCAGTGCGGCGGTCACTCCGGCTTGGCGACGTTCGCGACGTGCAGCTCGCCGAGCTGCTTCGCGTCCACCGGGCTGGGCGCGCCGGACATGAGGTCCTGGGCGCTCGTGGTCTTCGGGAAGGCGATGACGTCGCGGATGTTCTCGGTGCCGGCGAGCAGCATCACGATGCGGTCGAAGCCGAACGCGATGCCGCCGTGCGGAGGCGCGCCGTGGCGGAGCGCGTCGAGGAGGAAGCCGAACTTCTGCTTGGCCTCCTCGTCCGAGAGGCCGATGGCCGAGAACACCTGCGCCTGGATCTCGGGGTCGTGGATGCGGATGCTGCCGCCGCCGATCTCGTAGCCGTTGCACACGATGTCGTAGGCGTTGGCGAGCATCTCTCCCTGGCGACCCTCGGCGAGGTAGCCGAGGTGCTCGGGGCGCGGGCTCGTGAACGGGTGGTGCACGGCCATCCAGCGGCCCGTCTCGGGATCGCGCTCGAAGCTCGGGAAGTCCACGACCCAGGTGAAGCGGTAGCCGGGCGGGATGAGCCCCAGCTCGCGCGCGACGGCGTTGCGAAGCCGCCCGAGTCCGGGGTTCACGTTCTCGGCCGGCCCGGCGCCCAGCAGCACGAGGTCGCCCGGCTCGGCGCCGGTGGCCTGCGCGAGGGCGTCGAGCTCGGTCTGCGCGAGCTTGGAGAGCGGGCCCGACCACGGCGCGCCGACCTTGCCGTAGAGCAGGCCGCCCATGCCGTAGCGCTTCACGAACTGCGTCCAGGCGTCGAGCTGCTTGCGGGAGACGCCCTCGCCGCCGCCCTTGATCACGAAGGCCTTGGCGATGCCGCCCGCGTCGAGCAGCCCGCGCACCACGGAGAACTCCGTGGCCGCGAGCGTCGTCGTGACCGTGACGTGCTCCATGCCGAAGCGGATGTCGGGTGCGTCGATGCCGTAGCGCGCGATGGCGTCCGCGTAGGACATCACCGGGATCTCGCCGACGTCGACGCCGACCAGCTCCTTCCACATCGTCTGCACCAGCTGCGTGCCGAGCTCGACGATCACCTCGCGCGTCGCGAAGCTGACCTCCACGTCGATCTGCGTGAACTCCGGCTGGCGGTCCGCGCGCAGGTCCTCGTCGCGGAAGCACTTCACGATCTGGAAGTACCGGTCCATGCCGGCGACCATGAGGATCTGCTTGAAGATTTGCGGGCTCTGGGGCAGCGCGTACCACTGCCCCGGATGCACGCGGCTCGGCACGAGGTAGTCGCGCGCGCCCTCGGGCGTGGCCTTCGTGAGGACCGGCGTCTCGACCTCGACGAAGTCGTTCGCGTCGAAGAAGCGCCGGACGAGCATCGCGGCCTTGTGACGCAGGACGAGCGCACGCTGCACCTCGGCGCGGCGCAGGTCCAGGTAGCGGTACTGCAGGCGCAGGTCCTCGTTCGCGTGGACATGGCCCTCGATGCCGAAGGGGAGGGGAGGCGTGCGGGAGAGGATGGTCACCGTGTCGGCCACGACCTCGATGCGGCCGGTCGGAAGCTTGTCGTTCGGGGCGTGGCGCACCCGGACGACGCCCTCGACCTCCACGACGTACTCGAGATGGACCCCGGCGGCGGCATCGCGGGCGGCCGCGGGGCTGCGCTCGTCGGCGACCACCTGCACGAGGCCGTGGCGGTCGCGCAGAAGCAGGAAGACCACGCCACCCATGTCGCGGGCGTTCTGCGCCCAGCCCTGCAGGCGCACGCGCGTGCCGGCATCGGATTCGCGAAGCTCGCCGCAGGTGTGGGTTCGACGTACGGACGTGAGCATCGGGTCTCCGGGAAGCGTGGCGGCGCCTAACCGCGCGTGCCACCCGGTGCGAGCCGTGGGTCAGCCCGCCTCGAGGTTGTCCCGGGACGACACGCACCCGCGGTCGCGGCCGTCCACGCGGCCGTCGAGGTCGTTGTCGATGCCGTCGTTGCACTGGTTCGTCCCGAGGCCGCTCTCCCCTCCGGCGAACACGGGCGTGACGCAGTCGGGGTCGGTGGTGTCGGTCCAGCCGTCGTTGTCGTTGTCGACGCCATCGTTGCAGCCCGTCACCGGGTCGACCTCGCTGCCGTCACGGGCGTAGAGGCAGCCCCAGTCCGCGGCATCGACGAGCCCGTCGCCGTCGTCGTCGACCCCGTTGTCGCAGGTCGATCCGAGGCGGGGCGCGGCCTCGAACAGGTCGTCCTCGTCGTCGCAGCCGCCGTCGTCGGCGTCGATCCAGCCGTCTGCGTCATTGTCGACCCCGTCGTCGCAGGCGGGGACGTTCAGCTCGGTGGCGGCGAGCGCGTCCGCGCAACCCGGGTCGCCGGCATCGATGGTGCCGTCGCCGTCGTCGTCGAGGCCGTCGTTGCAGGTCAGCGCGTCGTCGAACCCGCCTTCGGTCCCCATCCACGCGCAGTCCGGGTCATCGAGGTCGATCCAGCCGTCGTCGTCGTTGTCCTCGCCGTCGTTGCAGACCGCGCCGCCGACGAGGGCCGGGGCCTCGATCGCGTCGAGGGCGTCTTCGCAGTCGGGGTCATCCGAGTCCGCGAGGCCGTCCTGATCGTTGTCCTCGCCGTCGTTGCAGGCCGCGTGGACCAGAAATCCCGCCTCTGCGGTCGCGCGGACGCAGTCCGGGTCCTGGAGATCCAGCCAGCCGTCGCCGTCGTTGTCGTCCTCATCCAGGCAGGACGCGGCCGGATCCTGCTCGGTGGGGTCGAGCGGGCCCGCGCAGCCGGGGTCCTGCAGGTCCACGAGGCCGTCGGAGTCCCCGTCCACGCCGTCCGCGCAGTCTCCGGCGCCGTCCTCGTCCAGGACGGCGTCGACGCACGCGGGATCGTCGGCGTCGGCCAGGCCGTCGGCGTCCCCGTCCAGCCCGTCGTTGCAGCCTGCCACCGTCCAGCCGCGCTCGGTACCGTCGACGCAGTCGGGGTCGTCGTCGTCGGTCCACCCGTCCTCGTCGTCGTCGACGCCGTTGGCGCACTCGGCGTAGGCGGGCCGCTCGTCGTCATCCCAGCCGACGGCGCAGCCTGCGTCGCGCGCGTCCACCAGGCCGTCGCTGTCGTTGTCCTCACCGTCGTTGCAGGCCCGATCGCCGAGGCCGTCCTCGTGACCGGTGGCGTGGCAGTCGGGGTCGTCCGCGTCCACCCACCCGTCGTCATCGTCGTCGTTCCCGTCCTCGCAGCTTGCGGCGACATCCGCCTCGACGCTGTCCTGTGGAGCGCTGCAGCCCGGGTCCGCCGCGTCCACCACCAGGTCGCCGTCGTTGTCGTCCCCGTCGTTGCAGGCTGCCGTCCCGAAGCCGATCTCCTCGGTGCCGTCGTCGCAGTCGGGATCGTCGGCGTCGGTCCATCCGTCGCGGTCGCCGTCCCGGCCATCGTGGCAGCCGTCGGCCGCGCCGGCCTCTCCCCCGGTGGCGACGTCACAGTCGGGGTCCTCGGCGTCGATCCATTCGTCGTCGTCGTTGTCAGCGCCGTCGTTGCACGCTGCGGTTCCCGCGCCGATCTCCGCCGTGCCGCCCGCGCAATCCGGGTCGTCGGCGTCGGTCCATCCGTCCTGATCGCTGTCCACGCCGTCGGCGCACGAGGTCGCGTTGCGCTCGACGGTGTCGCGGGCGTTGGCGCAGTCGGGGTCGAAGCGGTCCTTCTTTCCGTCCGAGTCGTTGTCCACGCCGTCGTTGCAGGCCGTCGGGCCGTAGCCCTGGCCGGGGTTCGGCTCGCCGTCGAGGTCGGTGGGGCTGGTGCAGTCCGGGTCGGCGACGTCGGTCCAGCCGTCGCCGTCGTTGTCGATGCCGTCGTTGCAGCGGGTGTCCGGGTCGGCCTCGTCCCCGTCGTTGCCGCTCGTGCAGCCCGGGTCGTCGGCGTCGGTCAGGCCGTCGGCGTCGTCGTCCGCGCCGTTGTTGCAGGCGCGCGTGCTGCGTCCACCCTCGTCGTCGAGGTCCGCGAGCACGCAGTTCGGGTCGTCGGCGTCGGCCCAGCCGTCGCCGTCGTCGTCCCGGTCGTTGGCGCATGCGGGCGGCGGACCCTCGAAGGCATCCGCGCCGTCCTCGCAGCCCGGGTCGTCGGCGTCGGCGAGCGAGTCCCCGTCGTTGTCCACGCCGTCGTTGCACGGGCCGGTGGCTCCGCCCGCCTCGGCGCCGTCCCCGTCG
>JBDLRI010000024.1:0-13000 GCA_039800105.1 Pseudomonadota bacterium | reverse complement strand
GGGGAGACCCTCCGAGGAGGACTGGTGATGCTGGGGGTGCTTCTCGTGGCCGCTGCGTGGGCGGCCGACGCCCGCCTCATGCTGGAAGGCAGTGCCCTGCGCGAGGGCCAGACCGTGCCGGTGGAGCTCGTGGTGAACGAGGCGCGCGTGCGGGGCGTGCCCGCGCTCGCGGTCCCCGAAGGCCTCCAGATGACGTTCCAGGGCCAGTCCCAGCAGCACACCATCGTCAACTTCGAGGCGACCAGCAGCACGACCTTCCGCTACGCGCTGACGGCGCTGCGGCGGGGCGCCTACATCCTCGGGCCGTACACGGTGGAGACGTCGGCGGGGCCGCTGCAGGTGGCCCCCCGCACGGTCGAGGTCGGCGCGCGGGTGGCGGGTGGCACCGATGACCTTCGGGTGGAGGTGGACACCGAGACCGCATGGGTCGGCCAGGTGCTCGTGTACCACATGTCGTTCGAGACCGAGAAGGCGCTGGTCCAGCGCCGATGGAGCCCCCCGTCGGCCGAGGGTTTCCTGGTCGAACCGAGCCTCGAGCCCGAGGTGTCCGAGCGCCGCGCCACGCAGGATGGCGCTGCGCGCACCATCGAGGAGCTCCGTGTCGCCCTGCGCGCAACGGCACCCGGCCGACGCACCCTGCCCGGTGGCCTCCTCCAGGCCCAGTTCGTCGTGGCGCGCCCCCGTCGCGGCGACCCGATCTTCGACGAACTCGCGCGCTTCGGCGACGTGCGCGCCGAGGTGTTCGCGGCGCCCGCCCGCACCGTGACCGTGCGGCCGCTGCCGGATGTCGGCCGCCCCGCCGACTTCTCGGGTCTGGTCGGCGCGTTCCGCATCGACGCGACCCCGTCGGGCATGACGCTGGCCGTGGGGGACACGCTCACCCTCGATGTGCGCGTGTCCGGCAACGGCACCCTGGCCGGGGTGAAGCTGCCGGCGGCGGACGTTCCGGGGTTCCGGGTGTACGACGATGCCCCGCAGGTCACGTCATCCTGGAAGGACGGCGCCTACCACGCGGAGGCCACGCTCAAGCGCGCGCTGGTTGCGCTCGAGGCGGGTCGTTGGACCGTGCCGCCCATCCGCCTCGTCACGTTCGACCCGGTGGCCGGAACGTGGGCCACGCTCGCCACCGATCCGGTGGAGGTGGAGGTGACCGGAACCGCGGCCCCCCCGGCCGTGCAGTCCTTCGCGTCGCCCGGGTCGGCCGTCGCGCGCACGCAGGCCGAGGACATCCTCCCGATGCGGACCCACGCGCGGATGCTGCGTCCCCTTCCGTCCCGGTGGGCCCCGGCGCTCCTCGTGCCGGGGGCCGCATGGTGGCTCGTGCAGGGCCTCGTCGCGCTGCCGCGCCGTCGTCCCCGCCCATCGCACGGGCCCGTCGGATGGGAGCCGCTGCCCGACGATCCGGACGCGCGTGTCGCAGCCTGCGAGCGACGGCTTCGGGAGGCCGTGGCCCGTCGTCTGGGCATCGCGCCGGACGCGTTGCGACGGGACGATCTGGCGGCCCTGGGGGCGCACGCCGCCGAGGCCGAGGCCTGCTGGCGCATCCTGGAAGCGGCACGGTACGGGGGCGGAGCGGTGCTCGACGACGGGCGCATCCGCGCGCTCGTGGAGGGGGTGTCGTGACCGCACATGCTGGGGCGGGGGGCTGCCGCCCCCCGCAACGCCCCCCGCGGCGTGTCCGACGTCGCGCGCGCGCATGGGACGCGACGCTGGCGCTGTCGCTGCTGGCCGGTGCGCCGGGCTGCACCTCCGCGCCCGGCCAGGCCGCCTTCGACGCCGGGGTCGCCGCGCACGCCCGGGGTGATCACGCGGCGGCGGCGGCGGCGTTCCGAAGCGCGGTGGAGACCGCCCCGGACCCCGATGCCTACTACGATCTCGGCAACGCGGTGTGGAGGCTCGAGCGGCCGGCGCTGGCCATGGTCGCGTGGCACCGCGCGCACGCCCTGGACCCGCGTGATCCGGACGTGGCGGCCAACCTCGCCTACGCGCGGCGCGACGCGCCCGACGGTCCCGCGCCCCCTTCCGGGACCCCCGTCTGGGCTCCGTGGCAGGCGGCCGTGAGCATCGGGGAGGCGGCGTGGGCCGGGTGTCTGCTGGCGGGCGCCGGGTTGCTCGCGCTGGCCGGACGCCGTCGCTGGCCACGCGCGGTCGTGCCCGGGGCCGTCGCGCTCGGGGTCGGGGGTGTGCTCGCGGCAGGCGCCTTCGCCACCGCGTCGCGTCCTCCGCGCGCGGTGGTGCTGTCCGACGGCGTCGTCGCAACGAGTGATCCGTCGGGGGGTGCCGAGTTGTTCGCGTTGCACGCGCGCGCCGAGGTGCTCGCCGTCGACGAGGTGGCCGCGCGCACCCTCGTCGAGTTGTCCGACGGCCGCCGCGGGTGGGTGCCCTCGGAACGCATCGGGATCTGCGACCCGTGGCGGCCGTTCCCCGCGTTATGACAGGGGCCGCTGGAGGGCCGATGTTCCGCATGCTCCGATGGGTTCCCCTCGTCATCCTCGCCGCCTGCTCGTGGGAGGGCCGCGTGAAGCGCCTCTCCGAGACGGAGTTCTCCCACTACTACGCCCTGAAGCCATTCATGACCGACCCGGAGCGCAAGGCGTTCCTCAAGGGGAAGACCGAGGACGCGCGCAACGCGTGGCTCAAGGCGAACGGGTGCCGCGAGGTGCTGGGCGTGAAGGAGTGCTACTGGGATCGCTTCTACAAGTACGATGCCAAGCAGCGCACCGCGATCGTCGAGGGTGCCGTCAAGAACGGGTGGACCAAGGAGATGGTGTACATGGCGTGGGGCGCCCCCTTCACCCGCGAGAAGGTGGTCGGTCGCCAGGCGCCGCGGAGCGAGCGCCTCGTGTACCGCTTCGAGAAGCACGCCGACGGCACCGTCCTCGTCTATGAGCCCAACAGCAAGACGGCCTACAAGTCCGTGGCACGGTTCCGTCGGGAGGTGGTGCTCGACGACGACGTGGTGGCCGAGATCACCGACGTCCCGGGCTGGTCGCCGTAGCCGCCGCGGCGTTGGACACCGGGGCGGCCGTCGCCTACAGTGGCAAGGGGGCGTCCCGCATGAAGGTCTCGCTCGTCAGTCCGTACCCGGACATCACGAACGTCGGCTTGCGCTCGCTGTCGTCCACGCTGCGGGCCGCCGGCCACCGCACGCAGATGATCTTCCTGCCGGACTTCGCAGGCGATGGCGAGAGCGTCCACGTGCGGATGTCCGAGGACCGCTACCCGCGGGCGGTCATCGACGGGTTCCTGGAGCGCATCGCGGACGCCGACCTGGTCGGCATCACGTTGATGACCCACTACTTCGACTCGGCCCGCCAGCTGACGCGCGCGGTGCGCACGGCCTACCCGGAGAAGCCGGTGATCTGGGGCGGGTTCCATCCGGCGGTGCGTCCCGATGAGTGCGCCCACCACGCGGACTTCGTCGCCATCGGGGACGCCGAGGACGTGATGCTCCAGCTGTGCGAGCGGCTGGAGATGGGCGACCGGAACCGGCTGCACGACATCAAATCGCTGGTGTGGCGCCACGGGGACGAGGTGGTGCGGAACGCTCCGGGATCGCTCGAGCAGGACCTCGACCGGTATCCGGCGCCGGACTTCTCGCTCCAGGACCACCACGTGCTCTTCGAGGGGCAGGTGCAGGCGATGACGCCCGACCTGCTGCGCCGCTACCTCCACAACGGCACCGTGAGCCGGATGTTCGGCCGGACCGGGTACCAGACGCTGACGGGGCGCGGGTGCCCGCACGCGTGCAGCTACTGCGGCAACAGCTTCTACCGGGACCTGTACACCAAGCAGCGCTACGTGCGCTTCCGCAGCGTCGGGCACGTCATCGGCGAGCTCGAGGCGGTCAAGAGCGCCTACCCGTTCATCGATTTCATCTGGTTCTCGGACGACAGCTTCTTCGGGCGGCCGCTTCCGGACCTGCTGGACTTCTGCGCGCAGTACAAGGCGCGCGTCGGCGACCCGTTCTACCTGCTGGGCAGCCCGGGCACGATCACCGAGGAGAAGTACGCCGCGCTCGTGGATGCCGGTCTCCATTGCATCCAGGTCGGCGTCGAGCACGGCAGCAAGCGCATCCAGAAGATGTTCAAGCGCTCCACGATGGGCAACGACAAGATCCTGCGCACCGCCGAGATCCTCGCGAAGTACGCCGACCGCACGGCACCCCCGCAGTACGACGTCATCTACGACCTCGCCTACGAGACGCTCGAGGACAAGCTCGACACGCTGCGCCTCATCGCGAAGCTGCCCAAGCCCTACCGCCTTCAGGTCTTCTCCGTGATCTACTACCCGGGGACGAGCCTGCACGCGCTCGCGCTCCGCGATGGCCTCGTGAACGACGAAAAGGCCGAGATCTACGACCGCATGTTCTTCGAGCGCCACGACAGCTACACGAACACGCTGCTGTTCCTCGCGCGCACCGGCAAGTTCCCGAGCCGCCTGCTGGAGGTGCTCGTCGATCGGCGCGTGGTGGACGTGATGACCTCCGACTACGCCGCGCCCGCCGGCGAGGTCGCCAAGACCGCCCTGCGCGGCCTGCGCAAGGCGCTGCGCAACCCGGCCGTCGAGCGGGCGCGCGCGCTGGGCACCTACAAGGCGCGCCTGCGGGGGATGACGGGCGCGGACGCCGGCGCCGCCGCGCCGGAGCGCGACGCCGCAGCGGGGCTCTCGCTGGGGTAGGGGCGCACCGCCGCGCTGTCGCGCCGTCACGTGCGTCAGCGGGGGGGAACATCCCCGGGATGGGCCCGCCATTCGGCCTCGCGGCGGTAGATGGTCCGGGCGGCGATGCCGAGCAGGTTGGCGGCCAGCGTGCGGTCGCCGTCGCACTGTGCCAGGGTCGCCTCGATCATGCGACGCTCCACGAGCGCGAGCGGCGTGCCCGGCGTGAAGCGCAGGGCGTCGGGCGTGTCCGGCGTCGTCGGTGACGTGTTGCGCACGGCCGGGGGAAGGTCGCCCGTGGCCACGTGGGACCCGCGCGCGAGCACCACCGCGCGCTCGAGCGCGTTCTCCAGCTCGCGGACATTGCCCGGCCAGGGGTGACTCTCGAGGAGCACCATGGCGTCGGCGTCGACACCGGTGATCGCCCGCCCGTGCCGCGCGGCGTGGCGCGCCACGAGGACCCCTGCGAGCGCGGGGATGTCCGCGCGTCGCGCGCGCAGCGGCGGGACGTCGAGGCGGATGACGTTGAGCCGGTAATACAGGTCGGCGCGCAGCCGCCCCTCGGCGACGTCGCGCTCGGGGTCCCGGTTCGTGGCGGCCAGGATGCGCACGTCGGCCTTCAGGGTGCGCGTGCCGCCGAGGCGCTCGTACTCTCCGTCCTGCAGCACCCGCAGCAGCTTCACCTGCAGCGCGGCGGGAAGCTCCGTCACCTCGTCGAGGAACAGGGTCCCGCCGGCCGCAGCATCGAAGCGTCCCTCCTTGCGGCCCACGGCCCCCGTGAAGGCGCCCGGCTCGTACCCGAACAGCTCGCTCTCGAGCAGCGCATCGGGGATCGCACCGCAGTTGACGGTGACGAGGCGGCCCGCGGCCCGGCCGCTGTGGGCGTGGATCCAGCGCGCGAGGGTGCCCTTGCCGGTGCCGCTCTCGCCCGTGAGGAGCACGGTGGCCAGGGACCCGGCGACCTGCAGGGCCTCGTCGAGCAGCGCGCGCATGGGAGCGCTTCGCCCGATCATGGCGTCGGCGTGGATGCCCGCCACCTCGGCCCGCAGCACGCGGTTCTCGGCCGCCAGCCGGTGTTGTTCCAGGGCGCGCCGGACGCTCGCCACGACCTCCGCCCGTCGCAGCGGCTTCGCGACGAAGTCCCACGCGCCCTCCTTCATGGCGCCGACGGCGACGTCCACCGTCCCGTAGGCGGTGGCGAGGATCACCGGCACGTCCGGCGCCACGTGCCGTGTGGCGCGCAGCAGTTCCATCCCGTCCATGCCCGGCATCTTCAGATCGGTGAGAATCACGCCCACATCGGCATCCCGCAGCACTTCGAGCGCGGCGCGGCCGTCCGGGGCGGTGCGCACCGCCCAGCCCTCCCGGGTGAAGATGCGTTCGAGCGCGTCGCGGTTCGGGGCTTCGTCATCGACGACGAGGATGGTGGCCATGACGCAGTGTCACACGCGCGGACAACCTGTCAACGCCAGGACGAACGTCGTCCCGTTGCCGGGCGCGGTCTCGAGCGTGATGGTGCCGCCCACGTCCTCGAGCTCCTGGCGGACCACGGCGAGGCCGAGGCCCGTGCCCCGGGCACGCGTGGTGTAGAACGGCTCGAAGATGCGGCCGGCCACATCCGCCGACATGCCGGCCCCGTCGTCGCGCACGGTCACCGTGACCGTGTCCTCCGTGTCGCGCACCTCGACGTCCACGGTGCGCGCCCCGGCCTCGACGGCGTTGCGCACGAGGTTGAGGAGCGCGCGCCGCAGCACCTCCCCGTGCATATCGTGGGTGTCCGCGTCCCCGCGCACGGTGATCCGGGCGCCGCCCCGCCGGTGGGCCTCGTCGTGGAGATCGGCCACGCTCTGCGCGATCACCCGTGGCGCGGCGGGTCCCCGCTCGGGCACGGTCGGCCGCGCCAGGTCGAGGTAGCGGCCCGTCAAGGTCTCGAGCCGACGGATCTCGCCGGTGATGGTGGCCAGGAGCCCCATGGCCTCGGGGTCGAGCGGCTCCTCCGCGAGGAGCTCCGCGTGCAGGCTGATCGCGTTGAGCGGATTGCGGACCTCGTGGGTGACCTGCGCAAGGAGCTGTCCCACCAGCGCCAGGCGCTCGCTGCGGGCCAGGCGCCCGCGGTCGGCGACGCGCTGCGCCACGTCCTCGCCGACCAGCAGGATGCCGGCCTCCCCGAACGGCACGACGGCCACGTCGACGATGCGCCCGCCCAGCGCCCGCTCGACGTGTCGACCCTCGGGCAGCGCGGAGAGTTCCGCGGGGAGGGGGTCGCCCTCCCGCACGGACCACAGCGCGGCGGCCGCGGGGTTTCCCATGCGCACCGCCCCGTCCTCGGCGACGATGACCGCGTGGTCCAGCGCGTCGAGGACCCGGCGGAGGTAGGTGGTGAGGGCCAGGAGGTTGCGGTCGCGGTCCTCGACGGCGTCGACCATGCGGTTGAAGGCGCGCGCGAGCGTTGCCAGCTCCGCCGCGCCCCGCACGGCGATGGGCGGCGCGGGGTCGCCGGCCGCAACGCGCCGGGCCTGCTCGGTCAGGGCCCGGATGGGCGCGAGCGCGGAGCGCGTGCCGGCGAGCAGCGCGAGTCCGAGCAGCGCGCCGGAGACGAGCAGCACGGCGCCGACGCGCTCGGCGCGACGGTGGGCCAACGCGGTCCGCTCGCTGACGGCGGCGATGCGCGAGTCGAGCAGGATTCCGAGCTGTCGCAGCGCGTCGCGTGGCGACCGGCGGGCCCGGGCCGGATCGCGGGTCGCCTCGCCGATCTGGTCGAGCTGGGCGCGAAGGGCCGCCAGCGCCGCGCGCTCCTCCGCGTCGATCGGCAGGGTCTCGGCGCGCGTGACCCGGGCGCGCGCCTCGGCGAGCGACCGCTCCACGGCGGGCGCGTCCCCGCCGAGCCGCGCCTCCAGGCGGGTGATCGGCAGGTAGGCCACGTCCACGACCTGCAGCGTCGCGCCGATCCGTCGCAGCTCCAGCTCGGCGTAGCCCAGCGCACCGAGGAGGCTCAGCACCACCACGCCCGTCCCTCCGAGCAGCCGGGCGTGCAGGGTGCGCGGAGGTCCGAACGTCACGCGCGAGCCCCTAACGCCGCGGGGGAGGCGTTGCGGAGGGGGCCGGCCCCCTCCGCCCCAGGATGTCGACGGGTGTCACGCCGCCGATGCACCGCGTTGCGGGGCGAGGGACCCGTGATACGCACCGCGGCGGTTTCGGTTCGTCCGTTTCAAGGAGACATCATGCGCGTATCGGTTCGGCCCTTCCTCCTCGTGCTCGCGCTCGGCAGCGCCGTCGCGTGCGGTGACAAGAACGACACCACCGCCAAGGACGCGGCGGGCGCCGGCGGCAAGAACGACATCGGCGAGGTCATCGCGACCGTCAACGGCATGGACATCGGCTCGCGCGAGTTCGAGCAGGCCGCGGCCCGCAAGGCCCCCGCGAGCGGGGACAGCCTCTCCGCCGACGAGAAGAAGGAAGTGCTCGACGGCCTCGTCGAGGAGAAGCTCCTGTACGCCGAGGCGCTCCGCAAGGGCCTGGACAAGGACCCGAAGGTGCAGAAGGTGATGGTCAACACGCTCCTGCGTGACGACGTGTACAGCTCCGTGAAGAACAGCGACTTCACCGACGAGCAGCTCCAGAAGTACTACGACGACCACAAGAGCGAGTTCATCGTCCCGGAGAAGGTGCAGATCAAGCGCATCCTCGTGAAGGTGTCGGACACGCGCGACGACGCGGCCGCCAAGTCCCTCGCCGAGAAGCTCCGCGCCGAGGTCGTGAAGGCCCCGGACAGCTTCAAGGACGTCGCGATGCGCGACTCCGAGGACCCGTACAAGCGTCGGGGCGGCGACATCGGCTTCGTGTCCCGCGAGGGCAAGCCCGGCATCGACCAGGAGGTCGTGACGAAGGCGTTCGAGCTGCAGACCAACGCCATCTCCGAGGTGTTCAAGACCTCCGAGGGCTACAACATCGTGCAGGTCGCGAACCGTCGCGAGCAGGTCGAGCGGACCTTCCAGCAGATGAAGGGCTCGGTCCTCCGCAAGGTGAAGAACGACGCCATGAAGAAGCTCTACGACGACTACGTCGCGAAGCTCAAGACCGGCGCGAACACGAAGGTCGACGAGGCCAAGCTCGGCGCCATCGAGGTCAAGAGCGCGCGCCGTCCGTTCGGCGGCCTGCCCATGGGCGGCGATGGGGACGAGGGTGAGGGCGAGGGCGCCCCGGCCGGTCTCCCGGCGGGTCTCGGCGGTGCCGCGGGCGGTCTGCCCGTGCCCGGTGCCGGCATGCCCCCGGTCCCGGCGCCCCCGAAGGCCCCCTAGACCCGTGATCGTCGCAGTCGCCCTCGCGTGGGTCGCATCGGTCGCTCCGGTGCGCGCCGCCGAGGGCGATGCCGCGTCCGGGGTCATCGTGGAGCGCGTCGCGGCCGTCGTGAATGACGATGTCATCCTGCGGAGCGAGGTCTTCGAGCTCGGGGGCGCGTATCTGGCCGAGGTGGCGGCGCGGCGCGGGGATGTCGCCGCGGCGCGCGCCGAGGTGCTGGAGCGTCTCGTCGAACGTACGCTCATGCGCCAGGCGGTGCGGCGGTTGAACCTCGACGTGACCGACGCCGACGTGGAGCGCACGATCGAGGACATCGCGGCCCGGAACCAGCTCACCCGCGTGCAGCTGCGCGCGGAGGTGGAGCGCGGCGGGATGACGTGGGAGGCCTACCGCGCCGAGCTCACCGAGAACCTGCGGGAGATGAAGTTCGCGCAGATGGTGCTCCGTCCGCGGATCGCCGTCCGTGAGGACGAGGTGCAGGACGCCTACCGTCGTGCCACGAAGGACGCGCCGGTGCGTACGCACGTGCAGGCGCTGTTCCTGGCGTGGCCCCCCGGCGCGGACGAGGCGGCCCGGGCGGCCGTCGTCGCGCGCGCGGAGGGCTTGCGGACCGAGGCGCAGGGCGGCGCGGACTTCGTGACGCTCGCCCGCACGCACGACCAGGGGCCGTTCGGCGCGCAGGGCGGCGAGATGGGCACGTTCGGGCCCGGCGAGCTGGTGCCCGCGCTGGAGGCCGCCGTGCAGGCCACTTCCACCGGCGCCGTGAGCACGCCCGTCGCGTCCGAGCGTGGGGTCTTCCTGCTGCGGGTGGCGGGTCGTACCGCGGGCGGCGCGGACCTGGAGGCGATGCGGCCGAAGCTCGTCGAGGCGCTCACGGCGTCCCGCATGGACGAGGAACGCGAGCGGTGGTTCCTCCAGGCGCGCCGCGAGGCCAGCGTGCGGGTGCTGGCGGACGACGCGGCCGGACCGGTCGCGCCCTAGGGATGTCCCTTCGTCCCCCGCTCGTGCTGACCCCCGGGGATCCGCGCGGGATCGGTCCGGAGGTCGCCGTGGCGGCGCTTCGGCAGGCGTCGCACGACGTGGTGCTGCTGGGGCACCTGCCGACCCTTCGCGCCGTCGCGCCCGAACTGGTGGTGGTGCCGACGCTCGCGCCGGGCGGGCCGCGCCTGCGGGCGATGGCGCTCCCGGAGTCCGACGAGCCGCCCGAGGTCGTGGCGCTGCGGGTGGCGGTCGAGGCCTGCCGCGCCGGGCGTGCGCGCGGGCTGGTCACCGGTCCGATCCACAAGGCCCGGCTCGCGGCCCGGGGCTTTCCGCACCCCGGACACACCGAGTTCCTCGGCGCGCTGTGCGGCGTGGACGCGCCCGTCATGGCGTTCGTCGGGGGGGCGGTGCGCGTGGCGCTCGTCACGGTCCACCTGCCGCTGCGCGAGGTGGCGTCCGCGGTCACGCGGGCGCGCGTGCTGCACGTGATCCGCACCGCCCACGCCGCGCTCGTGGGGCAGCTCGGCATCGCGGCGCCGCGGCTCGCGGTGTGCGGGCTCAACCCGCACGCGGGGGACGGTGGGCTGCTCGGGTCGGAGGAGCAGGACGTGATCGCGCCGGCCGTCGCGGACGCCCGTGCCCTCGGCATCGACGCGCGCGGGCCCATCTCGGCTGAGACGGCGTTCTGCGAACCCGACGCGGCCGACATGATCGTGGCGATGTACCACGACCAGGGCCTCGTCCCGCTCAAGCGCGTGGACTTCGGGCGCTCCGTGAACTGGACGCTCGGCCTGCCCATCGTGCGCACGAGCGTCGATCACGGCACGGCGGACGACCTCGTCGGGACGGGGCGCGCGCGGCCGGACGGCATGCTCGCGGCGCTGGCGCTGGCGGAGCAGCTCACGGCGTAGCGTCGCAGGCCAGCGACTCGTCCCACTGCGCCCAGCGCGCGGGGTCCTCGCCGAAGCTGCGGCAGTCCACCAGCGCGTCCCCGTCCCGGATGTGGACGACCGCCGCGAGGCCCGGCTGCTCGCAGGCGAAGGCCGTGCGTGACCCCGTGGCGGCGTCGCGCCAGTCGGCGGCGACGTCGAGCGTGAGTTGCAGGCGGTCGGTGCTTCCATCGCGCGCTGCCGACACGGACGCGAGCGGATGCGTCTCCCGGTAGGTGCCGTCCACGCTCCACGCGAGCAGCCCGCCGGTGGTCCAGCCGCGGGTGCGCGCCTCGATCGTCCAGCGGGGGGCGTCGCCGTCGCAGGTCACTTCCAGCGCCTCGAGGCTGGGCGCGGCGGTGTCGGGAGAGACCGGCGCGTCCGTCGGTCGGGGCACGCAGGCACTGAACGCGATCAGGATCGTCGCGTAGCGGCGGCTTCCCTTGGGGCGGAGGGGGACACCCCCTCCGCAACGCCTCCCCCGCGGTGTCGGCATCGTCAGCGCGACGCCGACCAGGTGCCGCCCTCGGCGGTACAGCTCGCGGCGGGATCGGCGGTGCCGGTGTAGTAGTACACGGTGGCGTCCACGTCGTAGATGTCGGACGCGTCGGCGTCGCCGTCGATGCTGCATCGCCCCGCCACGCGTCCGGTGCCGGGGCATCCGCCTGCCGCGTACGCGCCGGAGACGGTGCCGTAGGTGCGGTTGCACCACGAAGCCGTGCCACGGTAGTTCACGAACTCCACGCAGAGCTTGCGCGCGGACACGTTGCAGCTGGTCAGCATGTCGGTGGAGGTGGCCGTGCCGGTGTCGGTGCCGGGTCCCACCCAGGCGCCGGTGTCCATCGTGCTGTCCGTGGCCGTGGCGGTCGTGGTGCCGGTCGAGGGGCCCGGGGCGGCCGAATCCTTGCCGCCCGTGCAGGCGGTGAGCGCGAGGGCGACGAGGGCGAACGGCATGGGGTCTCCGGGATGGCCGGCGCGTAACGACCGCGTCGGTGGGCCGTCAACGGGGTGGCGCTGTGCAAGAACGCGAAACCCCGGCGGGAGACCCGCCGGGGTTGCGTGCGAACCCGGAAAGGTTCAGCGGCTGGCGGAGTAGGTACCGCCGGCGCCGGCGCACATGGCGGCGGTGTCCGTCGCGCCGGTGTAGTAGTACGCCGTCAGCTCCGAGGAGAAGTCGCTGTCGTCGGAGGCGGGCACGGAGCAGGACCCCGCGAGGCGTCCGTCCGTGGGGCAGCCCTCGGCCGCGTAGGTCGCGGTCATGGAGTACGCGGTCGCGAACGCGGCACACTCGGTCTCCACGTTGGCGGCGTTCACGAACTCGAAGCAGATGTTGATGCTCGGAACGTTGCAGCTGGTCACGACGTCCGCCGTGCCGGTGCCGGTGCCCGTGCCGGTGTCCGAACCGGTCGCCGTCTCGGTGGCGGTGGCGGTGGCGGTCGCCGTGGCGGTGGACTCGGCGCCGGTGTCGGCGGAGTCCTTGCCGCCGGTGCAGGCCGCGAGGGTGAGGGAGGCGAGGACGAGGAACTTGTTCATGATGGTCTCCTTGAAGGCGGCCGCCGTATACAACGGGTGGCTGCATAACGCAAGGTGCTTGATGTGGAAATTTTCGTCGTGAGCGCAGCACGCGCAAAAAACGGAAACTCCCGGCCGGGGCCGGGAGTTTCGTGGGTGATGCCGCGGCGGGGCGGCGTCGGTGGGTCAGAGCGTGGCGTACGCGCCGTAGGCGTCCGTGCAGGCGGCCTGCGCGTCCGTCGGGGAGATGGGGGCGTAGTAGTAGACGACGGCGTCCGCATCGTAGTCGTCACCGGACACGCTGCCCGGGATGGTGCAGGTGCCGAAGGCGCCGGACGCGCAGCTCGCGTTGTTGTACTCGGTCGTGATGCCGTCGTCGGCGTACTTGGTCCCCATGGCGGAGCACCACGCCTGGGTGTCCGCGTAGTCCGTGAACTGCGCGCAGATCTCGTAGCCGTCCCACTCGCAGGAGTCGGTCGTGCTGGTGGAGCCCGTGCCAGTGCCGGTCGAGGTGCCGGTCGCGGTGTCGGTGCCGTTGCCGCTGTCGCCCGCGGGCATGGCGCAGGCGGCGAGGGCGGCGAGGGAAAGGACGAGAAGGTTCTTCATGGAGTGTCTCCGGG
>JBDLRI010000023.1:0-3307 GCA_039800105.1 Pseudomonadota bacterium | reverse complement strand
CCGTGATGACGATTGCGACGGCGTGCGCGACGACGGCGAGACGGACGACGACGCGGACGGCTTCACCGAGGTGGAGGGCGACTGCGACGACACGCCGGTGCTCGGCGTCGAGGTGAACCCGAACGGTGTCGAGGCCCTCGGTGATGACCTCGTGGACCAGGACTGCAACGGCTGCGCCGATGACCGTGACGGGGACAGCGACGGCTTCACCGACTGCGACGCCGACCTGGCCCTGTTCGACTGCCTCGACAGCGATCCCGGGAGCTACCCGGGCGCGGAGGAGGTCCCCTACGACCGCATCGACCAGGACTGCGACGGGGAGGACCTGTGCGACGTGGACGGCGACGGCGAGCTGTCGCTGCTCTGTGCCACCGGGCTCGATTGCGACGACGACAAGGCCGAGGTGAACACGCTCGCCGAGGAAGTGTTCGGCGACGGGCTCGACAACGACTGCGACGGCACCATCGACTCGCCCGACCGGGACGGGGACGGGTTCGCGGAGACCGACGGCGACTGCATGGACATCTCGGCCGCGGAGGACCCGGACGTGTCCGCGGTGTCGGCGACGGTGTTCCCGGGCGCCGCCGAGGTGTGCGGTGACCTGCTCGACAACGACTGTGACGGCTACTTCGACAATCGGCCCGACTGCGTGACCCCGACCTCGCGCGCGACGGTCCGCGGAGGCGGTTTCTGCGGGATCGACCCGGCGGGCGGCCCCTCGGCGATCGGCGTCCTGGCGGCGCTCTCCGCCGTGGTCGGCGCGCGTCGGCGCCGTGGAGGTGTGGCATGAACGCGTCGGTGCTCCTGCTCCTCTCGGGCGTCGCCCGCGCGGGCGACATCGAGATCTTCGCGCCCGACGGCGACGTCCACGGCTACCAGCACACGCAGAGCGCGTCCCCGATGGGGCACCTCCAGCTCGGTGCGGGCGTGTGGGTCAACTATGCCGACGATCCGCTCGTCCTCGTGGACGCGCAGGGAAACCGCGTCGCCGCCAACGGCGATGATCTGGGAAGCGCCAACGACGGCCTCATCGAGTCCCGGCTCGACACCCACGCGCAGCTGGGCATGGGCTTCCGGCACGTGGCCAGCCTCGTGCTGGACGTCCCGTTCGTGCTTTCGCAGGAAGGCTGGAACGTCTCCCAGCTCGACCGTCACGGCGGTGCGTCCGCGACCTCGACCACGGCGCTCGGGGACATCCGTCTGACGCCGAAGGTGGCCCTCGTGCGCGCGCCGAAGGGTGGGGTGGCCGTGGCGCTCGCCGTGCCCATGGGTCTCCCCACCGGCTCCGACAAGGACTTCGTCGGCGCGGGCGGGTTCACGGCCGGTCCCCAGCTGCTCGTGGAGATGTCCGACAAGAGCGTCGTGGAGCGCAAGCACCGCTGGCGTACCGCGATCAACCTCGGGTACGACGTGCGTCCCGTGTCCCGCTTGCGCGACCTGCAGGTCGGCAACGGCATGAGCTGGGCGGCGGCGTTCGGGCTCGCCGTGGCGCGTCCGCTCGAGCTGACCGTCGAGGGCCACGGGCGCTCGGCCGGCAGCTTCCAGAGCTCTCCGGCGGAGGCGCTGCTCGGCGCGCGCGTGCGCATCGGGGAGTCCGCGCTGCTGCGCCTGGCAGGCGGCACGGCCATCGTCGGTGGCATCGGCGCCCCGGACTACCGGGTCGTGGCGGGCCTCACGCTGGCCCCGAACTTCGATCCCGCCGCCCGCGACACGGACAAGGACGGCTTCGTCGACGGCAACGACCGGTGTCCGCTGGACGCGGAGGACGGCGACGCCTTCGAGGACGAGGACGGCTGTCCGGACCGCGACAACGACGCCGACGGGCGCGAGGACGGCATCGACGGATGCCCGAACGACCCCGAGGACGACGACGGCTACATGGACAACGACGGCTGTCCGGACCCGGACAACGACAAGGACGGCGTGAGCGACACCGCCGACCGATGCCCGGACCAGGCCGAGACGCCCAACGGCGTCGACGACGACGACGGCTGTCCGGACGACCAGGTCAACCTCGACAGCGACGGCGACGGCTTCACCGACACCGTCGACCGCTGCCCGTACGACCCCGAGGACGCCAACGGCTTCGAGGACGAGGACGGCTGCCCCGACGAGCGCCTGCGCACCGCGCGCGTCGTCGTCACGAAGGGCTCGATCAAGATCAACGACGTCATCCTGTTCGAGACCGGAAACGCCACGATCCAGGCGGCGTCCTTCGGCCTCGTCGACGAGATCGCCCAGGTCATCGCGGCGCACCCCGAGATCAAGCGGATCCGCGTCGAGGGCCACACGGACGACGTCGGTCAGGACATCGCCAACCTCAAGCTCTCCCAGGCGCGCGCCGAGTCGGTCATGCGCTACCTGGTGGGCAAGGGCATCGAAGCCGGTCGCCTCGACGCCGCGGGCTTCGGCGAGATGCGTCCGCTCGCACCGAACGACAGCGACGACAACCGCGCCAAGAATCGTCGCGTCGAGTTCATCATCGTCGACCGCGACTAGCTCCGCGAGGTTTTCCCATGCGCTGGCTCCCCCTCCTCACGCTCCTCCTGCCCTCGTTCGCGTTCGCGGGCGCGAAGGCCTCGTCCCACAAGAAGGACGCCCAGCGGGGCGCCACGTTCTGGGCCGCGCACGCCGCCCTCGACGGCAAGCTCGACACGGCGTGGCAGGTGCCGAGCGAGAGCGACAACGCCGGGGAGTGGATCGAGATCACCATCCCCGAGGGTGAGGTCGACAAGATCCGCGTGTACCCGGGCTTCGGCGAGTCCGCCGAGACCTTCCGCAAGTGGCCGCGGCTCGCGAAGGCGCGGGTGGACGTGAAGGTGCGCACCGACGAGGGCGAGAAGGTGCTGGGCACGGCGCCGGTGTCCTTCGCCGACAAGGCCGAGATGCAGGTCGTGGACATCCCCAACGTGAAGGCCACGGGGGGGACGCAGTACAGCGTGCGCCTGACCGTGGAGTCGATCCACGCCGACGGTACGGATTTTCCGAACCTGGCGGTCTCCGACATCTCCGTCGTGATGGCCGAGTTCGACGCGAAGGTCACGCCGAAGTCGGCCTCCGCGGAGGCGGCCGGGCGCGGCAAGGAGCTGGCGTTCGACGACAACGTGAAGACCTCCTTCGCGGCACCCGTCGGGAGCGAGCTGACCTGCGCCATGGGCACCTTCAGCGTGAGCAGCGTCGGAATCCTCGGCGCCGGCAAGGACCACGCCCGCGCGAAGACCGTGGAGATCGTGGCGAACGACCTCGCGGACGTCGTGACGCGGCAGGTGCTCGCCGACAAGCCCGGCGAGGTCCAGTGGATCCCGCT
>JBDLRI010000022.1:0-6578 GCA_039800105.1 Pseudomonadota bacterium | reverse complement strand
GTCCCCGGCGACGGGGGCGAAGTCCTCCGACACCGCCGCGGGTGGCGCGGGCGGTGCCGCCTGCGCGGCGGAGAGCGTCCGCAGCTCCTCCAGCGTCCGGTTGGCGCTCCGCAGGTCCGCGCCGGCCTGCAGCCGCGCCACGATCCCGCGCACCTGCTCGGTCTCCCGGCGCAGACGCTCGCGGTGCGCCGCCACCTCGGCCTCCATCGCCCGTCGTCCCTCCGCGGCGAGCTTCGCCTCGGCGCGCGCCAGCGTGGCGCTGCGTGCCTCGACCTCCCGAAGCTCCGTCGCGAGGCGCGTCCGGGTCTCGGACAGCTCGGCACGCGCGGCGTGCAGCCGCTCCAGGGTGTCCGCCAGCGCCCGCTGGCCCTCGTCGAGCAGGGTGTGTGCCCGCGCGAGCACGTCGGGGTCCAGCCCGAGCCGCGCCGCCATGGTCAGCGCGTAGCTGGCGCCCGCTTCCCCCATCTCCAGCCTGTAGGTCGGGCGTCCCCCCTCGACCTGCGCGGCCGCGACGACGAAGCGCACGTCGGCGTCCGCGAGGGTTTTCAACTCCGGGTAGTGAGTCGTGGCGACGACCCTCGCCCCGCGCTCCACCACGGCCTCGAGCACCGCCCGCGCCAGCGCTGCGCCTTGCGCGGGGTCGGTGCCCACCGCCACCTCGTCCAGCAGCACCAGCGCCCCGTGCCGCGACGCCGCGAGCGCCGCCTTCAGCAGCCCCACGTGCGCGCTGAACGTGGAGAGCCCCTCGGCCACCGACTGCTGGTCGCCCACGTCCGCCAGGATCGGGTCGAACAGGTCGCAGCGGCTGCCGGGGTCCGCCGGGATGGGGATCGCGGCGCGCACCATCAGCGCGCAGACCCCGAGCGTCTTCAGCGCCACGGTCTTCCCGCCGGCGTTCGGCCCGGTGAGCACCAGCCCCGGCCGCGACGCCGACAGCCGCAGGTCGTTCCCGACGACGGGGACCCCCTGCAGCACCAGCACCGGATGGCGCGCCCGCGTGAGCGCCACGACCCCCTCGAGCCCGACGGTGGGGGTGCTGCCGTCGAGCTTCCGCCCCAGCGCCGCGCGCGCGACGGCCAGGTCCAGGCGCGTGGCGGCCCCCAGCGCGGCGACGAGCGCGGGGGCGCGCCGGCCCACGTCGCGGGAGAGGTCCGCGAGGATGCGCCGCTCCGCGCGGGCCAGCGCGCCTTCGGTCTCCTTCAGCTCGTTGTGCAGCTCCACGACGGCGGTCGGCTCGACGAAGGCGGTCTCGCCCGACCCGCTCACCCCGTGCACGATTCCCAGCCCGCGCCGGGCCCCCATCTTCACCGGGACGACGAAGCGGCCGTCCCGCTCGCTCACGAAGCGGTCCTGCAGGGCCTCGCCCCATTCGTGCCCGCGCACGATCTCCTCGAGCGTGCTGCGGATGCGCTCGCGGAGCTGTTCGATGCGCCGCCGCAGGATGCCCAGCTCCGGGTAGGTGCGCGCGTCCAGCACGCCGGCGGCATCGAAGGCGTAGGACAGCACCTCGACCAGCTCCGGGTCCACCTGCACGCCCGCGGCCACGGCGTAGAGCCGCGGCAGCCAGTCCGCGCGGGCGTCCGCCCAGCTCCGGAGCGCGTCGAGCACCCGCGCCGTGACTCCGATGGCGCGCAGATCCTCGGGATCGAGCACCATGCCGCGCGCGGCCCGGGTCACCGCGTCCTCCACGTCGGCCACGCCGCCCACCGGCACGTCGTCCGCGCGCCGCCAGGCCTCCAGCACCTCCTCGACCTCGGCGTAGGCCTCCCGGATCGGTCCGGCCTGCGTGTGCAGGCCGAGCGCGCGTGCCGTCGCGGCCCCGCGTCGCGTGCGGGCCTGCTGCGCGAGGGCGTCGCGAAGGACCTCCCAGTCCAGGGCCCGCATCGTGGCGTCGAGCATGTGGCGCGGCTAACCTGCGCTCCGAGAGGAAACCCACGCCATGATGCTCCTGATCGCGCTCCTCGCGTGCGAACCCACGCCCCCTGCCGCGCCCGGCGCGCCTGCCGCCCCCGCGGACGCGCCCGCGCCCGCGGCGCGCTCCGCCGTCCAGGAGCCCCTGACGGGCGGGCCGTACCCGACGCTCCTGCTCGCCCAGGCGCAGTTCGCCAAGGACGCCGCCGGCAAGCCGAAGCCCGGGGCCGCGCTGCTCACCATCTGGCGGCAGACCCCGCAGGGTTGGACGTCCTCCCGTCTCGAGGACGACGCCTCGAACGTGTTCCACAAGGCCGTCCCGACCGCGGACGGGATCCTGACGATCGGCGCCGAGGACGCGGTGCTCGCGCGTTGGCGGTGGAAGGACGGGGCCTGGGCGCGGGAAGAGCTATGGAAGAAGTCCTGGGGCGGCCGTTTCGACCGTCTCCGTGATCTTGAGGTCGGCGACGTCGACGGGGACGGCAGGGACGACCTCGTGATGGCCACCCACGACAACGGCGTGCTCGCCGTCGGGCGTTGGAAGGCCGACGGAACGCTCGACGTGATCGAACGTGCGGCGAAGCCCGACACCTTCGTCCACGAGATCGAGATCTGCGACGTCGATGGGGACGGAAAGAAGGAGTTCTTCGCCACGCCCTCCGGCCGCAACCAGTCGAGCGGCCGCTCCCAGCCCGGACAGGTCGTGATGGGCCGCTGGAACGGCACGGACGTCGACGTGTCGGTGGTGGAGGACTTCGGGGACACCCACGTCAAGGAAATCCTCTGCGCGGACCTCGACGGCAAGGGTCGCGGCACGCTCTTCGCCGTGGTCGAGGCCGCGACGCGCCTCGAGGACGGACGGGCACGGATCGTGCGACCCGTCGAGATCCGTCGCTACGTGCCGGGCAAGGATGGCGCGTTCACCCACGAGGTGGCCGCCACCATCGAGGATCACCAGGCGCGGTTCCTCGTCCCCGGTGACTTCGACGGCGACGGGACGATCGACCTGGTCGCCGCGGCCATGAAGAGCGGGCTGTGGCTCATCCGCCGCGACTCCAAGGACTGGCACGCGGAGAACATCGAGCGCAACAGCTCCGGGTTCGAGCACGCGACGTTCCCGGCGGACCTCGATGGCGACGGTCGCCTGGAGCTCTACGTGGCCTCGGACGAGCAGCGGGAGCTGCGCCGTTACACGTGGAACGCCGCCTCCAAGGTGTTCGACAAGACCGTGATTGGCCCGATCCCTCCCAGCACCATCACGTGGAACATCACCGCCACCCGGCTGTGACGGGCTCCTGGCAGGCGGCTAGACGCCGCCCTCGGTGGAGCCGCCGCCGGTCACCGGCACCGCCTTCACGCGCGCCTTCCCGTCTTCGAGCACGACGCGGAACTTCACCGTCTCGCACTGGAAGTTGCTCTTGATCTGCCGCGCCTGCGTGCGCAGCGTGTCGCGCATGGTCTCGAACGCAAGGTCGGTGGACTGCCCGACCTGCGCGCGGGCCGCGAGGAAGGCGTCGTACACGGCACGGTAGGCGCGCTCCTCGCGCTCGGCCGTCTCCTGGCGCTGCCGCAGCACCTCGCGCTGCTCGGCGGAGAGGGTCTCGGCGGACCTCGCGCCGGCGCCGGTCGACCGGGCGTCCGCCCGGAAGCGCATCTTGGGGTGCGTGCCCCGCTCGACGAGCACGAGGTTGCGCGTCCAGTAGAGCTCCAGGCTCTGGAAGCGCGCCTTGAGCGTCTGGAGGCGGAAGCGTTGGGTGGAGTTCCCGGTGCGCAGCTCGCCGAGGTCGCGGATGAGGCGCTTCACGTCGTCGCGCTCACGGAGCGGCTCGATGCGCTCGATCCCCGAGAAGTACTTCTCGTAGTTGATCTTGAGCACGAACATGCGTTGCTCGAGCTCGTCGAGCCGTCCGCCCAGGCCCTGGTCCGCGCGCTCGAGCTTGGCCATCAGTCCTCGCGGATCCGGACGGTCACGGCCGTCACGTTGTCCTCTCCGCCCGCGGCGAGCGCCTCGCGCACGAGCGTCTCGGCGAGCGCCGGATAGTCCGTCTCGGCGCAGATCCTCGCCAGATCGGGATCGTCGAGGGGGTCGGTCACGCCGTCGGAGCAGAGGAAGAAGACGTCGCCCGCCAGGACGGGGCGGGTGGCGGTCTCCGGCTCCACGGGCCCGTGGTAGCCCACCGACTGCGTCAGGAAGTTGCGGTGGCGCGCGCGTCGCGCGAGCTCCGGCGTGAGCCGTCCGGCGTCGATCTCGTCCTGCACCACGGTGTGATCGCGCGTGAGCCGCGACAGGACGCCGTCCCGCCACAGGTAGATCCGGGAGTCCCCGACGTGCGCCACGTGGGCCTGGTCGCCCTCGACGAGCAGCACGGCCAGCGTCGTGCCCATGCCCGCCATGTGGGGGTTCGCCGAGGCCTCGGTGCGGATCCGTGCGCTCGCCTGGTTCATCGCGTAGCGGAGCCGCTCCCGCAGGATGTCGTCGGGGTTGTCGACCGCGCGCGCGAGCTGGGTCTCGTCGGGGTCCACCGAGCCCTGCAGGAGTTCCTGCATCGACTCGACCGCGAGCCGGCTCGCCACCTCCCCCGCCGCGTGTCCGCCCATGCCGTCCGCGACGATGAACACGCCCGCGTCCTCGTCGACGAGGAAGTTGTCCTCGTTGTTGTCCCGCACCGGACCCGCGTCCGTGGTGGCGTAGGCCTCGAGTCGCATGCGACGAATCCCCCTGTCCCGAGGTACAGTATAGGTGTTCGCCCAACCCTGCCAGCCGTGCACGCCGACCCCGCTGCCATCGATGTTTCTCCCGGTCAGCGGCTCGGTCGCTGGACCGTGGTCGCGCCGCTTGGACGCGGCGGCATGGCGACGGTGTGGCGCGTGTCGGACCCGTCCACCGGCGGGGCGGCGGCGCTCAAGTGGATGAATTCCACCGACCCCGGCAGCCTTCCCGAGGGGGTGACCGCGGAGGAGCTGGCGCGGCGCTTCGTGCGGGAGTTCCGCACCCTCGCCCGGCTCGACCACCCGAACATCGTCCGCGTCGTCGACCATGGGGTCCACGGGGGGCGGCCGTGGTTCGCCATGGAGCTCGTGGAGGGGGAGGACGTCCGCACGCTCGTGTCGCGGGAGCCCACGGGCGCCGCGCGCTGGGACGAGGCGCGCGCCATCGTGGCGCAGGTGGCCCGCGCGCTTCGGCACGTCCACGGTCTCGGCCTCGTGCACCGTGACGTGACCCCGTCGAACATCCGCGTGCTGCCGGACGGAAGCGTCCGGCTCATGGACTTCGGCGTCGTGAAGGAGCAGGGACAGGGCGAGCTCACCGGCCACGGGGAGCTGCTCGGGACCGTCGCGTACGTCGCGCCCGAGCAGATCGCCGGGGAGGCGGTGGACGCGCGCGCGGACCTCTACGGTCTCGGCGCGGTGCTGTACCTGCTGCTCACCGGGCGTCGGCCGTTCCAGGCGCGCACGCTCGCGGGCTATCTCGAGAAGCACCTCCACGACGCGCCGCGCCCCCCCTCGGAATGGGTGCCGGACGTGCCGGCCGACCTGGAGGCGCTCTGCATGCGTCTGCTGCAGAAGGACCCCGCCGCGCGTCCCGCCTCGGCCAACCACGTGGTGCGGCTGCTGGAGGGGCCGGAGCCCGGTGCCCTCGCCGTGGCGGGAGACTGGCCCGCGGAACTGGTCGGACGCACCCCGGAGATCGCGGCGCTCGAGGCCGCGCTCGTCGCCTGCCGCGACGGCGTCGGGGGAACGTGGGTGATCGAGGGCGGAGCGGGTTCGGGCAAGTCGCGCATGGCCCGCCGCGTCCGGGACGCCGCGCGGCGTCTCGGTCTCTCCGTCCTCACGGTGCGCGCGCGGGACACCGGAAATCCGCTGGACGTGTACGCGCGCGTCTACGCCGCCTTGTGCGCCGACGGCCTCCCGGCGTCGCCGCTGCTCGATCGGCTCTTCGGTCCGCAGGGCGTGGACATGCACGTCGCGCGCTACTCCCTGTTCACCGCCTTCCGGGACATGCTCGCCTCCACCGGTCCGCGCGTGGCGTGCATCGACGACCTGCACCGCGCCGACGAGGGCAGCCTCCAGCTGCTCGAGTACCTCGTGCGCAACACGCGTGCGCTCGCGGACCTGCCGATCCTGTGGGTCTTCACGCGCGATCCGTCGCTCCAGGGCGAGCGCCTCGACGCGATGGTCTCCGGCGAGTCGACGGAGGTTCCGGCCCAGCGGCTCCCGCTCGCCCCGCTTCCGCCTGCCGCGGTCGAGGAGCTCGTGCTGGCGATGGTTCCCGACGGTCCCGAGGCCCGCGCGCTCGCGGTGCGGCTCGCCCGGGAGGGGGAGGGCAGCCCCGCCTACGTGGTCGAGATGCTTCGCGCGCTTCTCGAGGACGGCGTGATCGAGGAGTCTTCCCCTGGGGCAGGGGGGGGCACGCCCCCCCCCGCAACGCCCCCCCGGTCGGTGCGGCGCTTCACGCGCGCCGCGGACGCGCTCGCGCGCGGCCCGCTGCCCATCCCGCGGTCCCTGCGCGCCCAGCTCGCCACGGCGCTCGCGCCGCTCGGGGAGGGCGCACGCGCGCTCGCCGACGCGCTGGCGGTGGCACTCGGCGCGGGTGTCGCCGCGGCGGAGGCGCCGCTCGGGCCGCTCGCGGAGGTCGCCGAGGTCGACGGGTCCGCCGCCCTGGTGGA
>JBDLRI010000021.1:0-29098 GCA_039800105.1 Pseudomonadota bacterium | reverse complement strand
GACGAGGTCTGCCCGCCGTAGCCGCGGCCGGCGCAGCGCGGGACGGCGGGGTCGGTTGACGGCCCCGCCGTCGTTCATTAGGGGGTGGTGTTCGCGCGGTTAGCTCAGCTGGATAGAGCGTCGGCCTCCGGAGCCGAAGGTCGCAGGTTCGAATCCTGCATCGCGCGCCACCTGCGGGGGTCGGGACCATGCGCGTACTGCAAGCGCTGGGCCTGACCCCCTCGGCGTTTGTCCCCCCGGCCTGGGAGCAGGCGGCGTGGGCGACCTCGCTCGCGGCGTGCGCCGCGGTCTGGCTGGTCCGTCGACGGGGTTCCGTCCGGGTACGTGGGCGGGGGGTTCCACCCCCCGCAACGCCCCCCGTCGGCGTGGTCGAACTGCTCCTGCTGCTGGGCGTGCTCGCGTGGGTCATGCCGGCGGTGATGCGCACCTGGGCCGTCCTGTCGCCGCACGGCACACCGATGGGACCGGACGCGGACCTCAACGAGCTCGCCTCCGTGGTGTTCCTGGAGGGTGGGGTCGACCGGTACCCGCGAGAGCGCCTGCCCGGCTACCCGGCGCTCGTGGCCCGCCTGGCGGGCCTCCCGCGGGAGGTGGCGAGGACCGGCATGCTCGTGTCGAGGGTGTCCGGCGCCGTCCTCGCGGTGGGCGCGGGCCTCGTGGCGCGGCAGCTCGGCGGCAGGCTCGCGGGGGCCGCCACGGTGCTCGTCGTGGCCTGCCTGCCGGGGGTCGTGGACGCGGGACGGCAGCTGACGCCCTACGCGAGCATCGCGGCGCTGGATCTCCTCGCCGTGGCGTGCCTGGCCTCGCTTTCGGCGGGCCGGCGGTGGCCGGCGTGGCCACTCGCGGGGTGCGTCGGTGCCCTCGTCACGCTCGATGTGAAGCAGATCCCGGTGGCGCTCGGATTCGCGGGCCTCGGGGTCCTGCGGCTCTTGATGACGCAGGGGCGGGCCGGGCTGCTGCCCGCGTTGGCGCTCGTGGGGCTTCCGTGGCTCGCCAACGCGTGGATGGGCGCGCTGCCGATGCGGTTGCTCGGCCCCGAGGCGATCCTGACGCGCGCGGACCTGGGGCTGGCGGTGGATCCCGCCGTTCGTGCGGCGGACGGGTGGGTCCCCGGGGGCGGCCCGGTGGCGCTTGCGGAGACGCTGCTCCGCATGGCGCGCGGCGTGCGGACGCCGCCAGGGCAGGCGTGGCTGCACCCGCGCGCGGTGGCGAGCGCGGGCATGGAGGTGGCGGGGGCGAGCCTGCTGTGCGTGCTGCCGTGGGCGGCGCTGATGTGGCGTAGGCGGCGCGCGCCCGACCGCGGGTGGGCGCTGGTCGCGGCCCTTCCCCTCGTGCCGGTGGCGGCCGGGAGCCTGCACCTGTTCTTCCAGCACCGCTACGTGCTGCCGCTCGTGCCGCTGGCGGTGGCGTGGACGCTCGCCGGGATCCGCCACGCGTTGGGTCGGGCGGGGCTGGCGGCGTTCGTCCTGACCGCCTGCGCCATGCCGGGATCGCCGTGGCGCACGGTGGCGCCGGGCATCCTCGCGCCGACCCCGCCGCACGCGGAGCCCTGGGCGGGCGTGGAGGCGTCCGACGTGGGTGAAGCACGCGACGCGCTGGACCGGGCGCTCCCGCCGGACGCCTTCGTGCTGGACTTCGCGGAGGCGCGCCCGTGGGCCTTCCTCGCGCCGGTGCGCCCGTATGCGCGCTGCACCCCGACGCGCGACACCTGCGCCTCCCGGCTCGCGTCACCCGGGAGCCTCCACGCGGTGCTCGTGCCCGGCGAGGGGGTGTCCGCGGGCGTGGAGGGCGCGTCGGAGCTGGTCGCGTGGGCGACGGCGCGGCCCGCCACGCCGCCGGAGCGGCTCGGGGCCTGCTGGGTCCGCGTGGCCGCGCGCCCGGACACCGGTGGCCTCTACGCCTGGCGCTGCGGGGCCCGACCGACGCGCACCCGCGCGCCGATGGCGCTGCCACCGGCGGCGGGGGGCGTTGCGGGGGGCAGCCCGCCCCCCGCCCCATGACGGGCTAGAGCGCGCCGCGACGGGTGGTGCGCCGCTTGGCGGCCTCGTCGCGGATCTGCTGGAACGAGCGCCCCGTGGTGTCGAGGTAGCCCAGCACGTCGGCGTCGCGGATGGTGCCCCGGGCGTTCTGGATCTGGGTCCAGGCCGCGTCGTGGGCCTTGTTGGCGGCCTCGAGGAAGGCGTCGTCGAACGGCACGCCGCGCAGGCCCTGCAGGCGCTTGACCAGCTCCTTGTGCTTGGCGTCGTCGAGCGCCGCGACGGTCGCCGGCGACGTGGGCAGCGTGATGGCGCGCGCCGTCGCCATCTCCTGGAGCTTCACGTCGCTGGCGCGGTGGCCGTCCAGGACGTTCTTCGCCCAGGTGCGCAGGCCGGCGTCATTGGCGCGCTCGACCGCGAGCGAGGCCAGCTCGACCTGCTGCGCGTAGAAGCCGTGCAGGTAGCCGAGCACCTGCGTCTCGGCGGTCGGCATCGTCTCCGCCGGGGTGGCGGGCGCGGCCGGGTTGGGCGCCGGAGTCGGCGCGGGCGTTGCACCCTGCGGCGCGGCGGCCCCATGCAGGGCGTGGCTGCCCGGCGTGGCGGGCGGCGTGCGCGGATTGCATGCCGTGAGCAGCGTCCCCAGCGACGCGACGACGAGGATGGTGGTTCGGTCCATGATGTCCCCTCCGAGGGCCTACATGGGCGCGAAACGCGGGACCGGGAAGCGCCGTCGAGGCGTTCGCGGCCCCCGTGACATCCGGAAACGTGGCGTTAGGCCGATCCCCATGGCACCGGAACACGCGCTGCGCGCCGACCTCGTCCGATTCGCGCGGCTCTGCTGGGAGCGGAGGCTCCTGGTGGCGATGGACGGAAATCTGAGCGTGCGGCTCGCCGACGGGTCCGTGCTCGCGACGCGCGCGGGCTGCCACAAGGGGATGCTGACCGACGACGACCTCGTGGTGCTCGACGCACAGGGGCGGAAGCTCCGCGGGCGCGGCACGCCGACGTCGGAGATCGCGATGCACCTGGCCTGCTACGCCGAGCGCCCGGACATCCATGCCGTCCTCCACGCCCATCCGCCGTTGGCCATCGCGTGCACCGTGGCCGGCGTGAGCCTGGAGCGGTGCGTGCTGCCGGAGGTGGTGCTGACCCTCGGCACGATCCCGACCGTGGCGTACGCCACCACCGGCACGCAGGCGCTCGCGGACGCGATCCGACCCGCGGTGCGGGCCCACGACGCCATCCTCATGGACCGCCACGGCGCCGTGTGCCTGGGCGCGGACCTGCTGACCGCGTTCTGCCATCTGGAGACCGTGGAGCAGGTGGCGCAGATCGTGCGGGATGCGCGCGCCATGGGCGCCGTCCGCGAGTTGCCGGCGGACGAGGCGCGCCATCTCCGGGAACTGGGCCTGACGCGCTACGGCGGTCCGCCCGCCGCCCGCGCCACGCTCGGCACGGCCGAGCTGGACCTGCCCGCGGCGTGCACGTCCTGCGCGCCCTCCGCGGAGGCGCTGGAGGAACGCCTCACGCGCGCCGTGCTGACGCAGCTCCGGGTCCGACCGCCCGGCGCGTGACGCGGGGGGGACGGGCCCTACGTTGTGTGCGATGGCACGCGTCCGACGAACCCGTCCACCCGCGCAGGCGGGGGTCGCAGCTCCGGGCGGGCCGTGCGAGGCGGTCCACGAGGCGCTGCGCGCCAGCGAGACCCGCAACCGCGACATGCTGGCCGGCATGGAGCGCACGATCGCGCGCCGCACCCATGCGGCCGAGGAGGCGCTCCGCGTGAGCGAGGCGCAGAACGCGGACGTCATCGCGCGGATGGAGACGACCATCGCCGAGCGCACCGAGGCGCTTTCGGCCACGAACCGCGAGCTGGAGGCGTTCGTGTGGAGCGTGTCCCACGATCTGCGCGCCCCGTTGCGGATCATCGACGGCTACTGCGCGATTCTGGAGGAGGACGCGGGGCCGAAGCTGGACGAGGTCGCGCGCGGGCACCTCCAGCGGGTCCGGGCCGCGGCGCAGCGCATGGGCCAGATCGTGGACGATCTGCTGCGGCTGTCCCGGGTGTCCCGCGGGGAGCTGGCCTGCGACGACGTGGACGTGTCGCGCATGGCGGAGGAGGTCCACGCGGCACAGGCGGCCTCGGAGCCGGACCGGGGTGTGGTGTTCCGCGTCGAGCCGGGCCTTCGCGCGTGGGCGGACGCGCGCCTGCTTCGCATCGTGCTGGAGAACCTGATCTCCAACGCGCGGAAGTTCACGCGCGCCCGCACCCCGGGACACGTGTCGGTGTACCGCCGCTCCGACGGCGCCATCGTGGTCGAGGACGACGGGGTGGGCTTCGACCCCGCGCTGGCGGATCGACTGTTCGCGCCCTTCCAGCGCCTGCATCCCCCGCAGCCCTACGAGGGGAGCGGCATCGGGCTCGCCATCGTGCAGCGCATCGTGCTGCGACACGGCGGCCAGGTGGGCGCGGAGGGTGCGCCGGGCGCCGGGGCGCGGTTCTGGTTTCGCCTGGAGGCCCCGCAGGCCTGCGTGGCCGGGGATTCGGCCGCGCCCGGTCAGGCGGTCGTCTGCCGATGCGGACAGGCGGTCCCGCGGGTGCAGCGTCCGTAGATCTCGTGACGGTGACTGGCGACGCGCATGCCGTGGCGCGCGGCGACGTCGGTCTGACGGGTCTCGATCTCCGGCTCCTCGAACTCGAAGATCGTGCCGCAGTCCAGGCAGATGAGGTGGTCGTGGTGGGCGTCCGGCACCACCGGCTCGTAGCGCGCCTGCCCGTCCCGGAAGTTCCGCGCGTGCGCCACGCCGGCCTCCTCGAAGAGCTTCAGCGTGCGGTAGACGGTCGCGTAGCCCACGCCGGGCATGCGGGCCTGCACCCGCGTCAGCAGCTCGTCGATGGACACGTGCCCGCCCGCCTCGAAGAAGGTGCGCAGGATCTCGTCGCGCTGGCGGGTCTGCTTGCCGCCGTGCGCACGGATGTGTGCGGCGAGGGTGCGCTGTGCGTCGTCGAGGGCGGACATGCGTGCGATCCTAGCATTCCGGCGGCGCGTCGGCCGGGTCGTTCACCGCGCTCCGCCGTCGCGGAGCCAGGCCTCGCTGCCGTCGATGACTTCGGCCGCCCCGTCGAGCACCTGGGAGACGAGGAAGTCATCGGTCGCGGCGTCCCCGAGCGGCGTGACCACCTGGGTCCAGGTGGCGTTGAACCAGGCGGTGCGGCCGGTGCCCGCGGGGCGCCACAACTCCACCGTCAGGCCCGCGATGACGGCACTGCCGCCGTCCTCGCTCCAGCCCGCGCGGGGGATGCGGCTGCGAAAGAGCACCAGCGGCGCTCCGTCGTCGCCCGTGCCCCAGGTGGCCTCCATGGCGAGGGTGTAGGGCAGCACGATGCCGAAGGGCGCTTCCTTCTCGACCGCGTCCTCCGCGCCGAGAGGGGCTCCGTCCGCCCAGGCCTCCGCGCCGCCGGAGACGACGGTGCGGTCCCAGCGGGCGTAGCCGCCGACGAAGGACTGGTCGGCCAGCGGCACGAGCGCCGCGTAGCGATCCAGCGCCCCTGCGACGATTCGCTGCTGCGCGCCTCCGAGCAGCCGCGCGGGGTCCGTGGACGGATCCAGGTCGAGCCCATCCAGCTCGGCGGCCGCGACCGGACCGAGGCGTACGCCGTCGGGGTTCGGAGCGACGTCGCGGTCCACCAGGGCCGCCAGCGTCGCGGCATGCGCGAGGACGGAGTCGTCGGAGTCCGCGTGCAGGATGGCGAGGAGCGCCGCGTCCAGCGTCTGCGGGGCCGGGGGCGGGCTCGGCGTGCATGCCATCCACAGCAGGAGCGCAACCATGACGAAACCTAGCAGGCCGCACGCGTTCGTCGACGTCCCGGGACGCGCTATGGGAGGGCGTCCGGGGTGTCCGCCATGCACGCGCTTCTTCTTCTCGGCTCCGTCGCCGCCGCGTCTCCCGCACCCGCGGCCCCGCCGTTCCAGTGGCGGTGGCCGGCCGAGGCGACGTGGCACGTCAGCTCCACCATCCTCACCCCGCGCGGCGTGCGCTACCACGCGCGGGACAACGTGGACGCCCGCGCCGGCGCGGTCGGCGCACGCGGCGACCTGGCGTGCACCTACACGCCGTCCGGGGAGAACGTGCGGGCGCGGTGTCGCTTCGTCTGGCTGGAGCTGGCGGGCAAGGCCATGCTGGACAAGGAGCAGGCGGCGCTCGACACGGTGCTCACGGAGTGGAGAGGCGTGCTCCCCGACGCCGAGCTCGCGTGGACGATCGGCCCGGATGGCCGCATGCGGGGCTTCGATGTGCGCGCGCGCGAGCAGGTGAACCGCCGCGACGCGTACGTGATCGAGGCGCAGCGCTCCTACCTGCAGCGTCTGGTCGCGCCCTTCGACCTCCCGTTGCCGGACGACGCGAAGGACTGGGTGCGCGGCTGGCGCCACAAGGGCGACAACGCCGTGCTGCGTCTCCAGACCATCAGCGGCACCGCCGGGGCCGCCGACGTCCGCCGTCGTCGCGAGGCGGACCGGGACGGGCTCGTGGTCGTGGTGGACGAGGGGCGCGCCAGCCTGGCGCCGGGCGGCGCGGTGGACAGCGCGGGAACTCGCATCATCGACGTGCAGATCGCGGGCGAGAGCCTGCTGGACCCCGCCACGGGCATGCTGGCATGGCGCACGTTCACGCTGGACGGGCGGCTCACCGCGTCGAGCCAGGCCACCGGCAGCGACGTCGAGTCCTGGCAGACCGGCAGCGTGCAGTGGATCGCCGCCCCGGGCGCTCCCGGCACGGACCCGCCCAGCGTCGCCGCGCAACGCGCCCCGCGGCTGCCCGGCAGCGCGCCGCAGACCGCGCGCGCGCTCGTCCCGTTCGCGGAGCTGGGCATGGCGCCGCTGTTCGTGCAGGGCTTCCCGGCCGAGGCGGCGCCGCTCGCGTTGCCGGTGACCGCCGTGCAGGCGCGCGTCGAGGTCGACGAGACCGGCACGGTGGCGGCGGTGCAGGCGTGGGACGGCTACGCGGTGCTCGGGCCGCCCACCGAGCGGGCGTTGCGGGCGGCGCGTTTCCCGGCGCGGCCCACGGCCTACGCCGTGGACGTTTCGGTCGAGTGGCGGCCCGCCCCGGTCGTGGCGCCGTAGGGGGCGGTCAGCGCGCGACGAAGACGAGGTGCTTGAGGTACTCGGTCTCCGGAACGCCCGGAAGGATCGGGTGATCCGGCGCCTGGCCGCCGCGTCGCACGAGCTGGAGCGTGCGGCCGGCCTGACGCGCGCCCGCGACCACGGCCTCCTCGAAGCGCTCCGGAAGCACGTGGTGGCTGCAGGACGACGTGAACAGCAGGCCCCCCGGCGCGAGGAGCCGGAGCGCGGCGGCGTTGTTCGCCTTGTAGGCGCCGAGCGCGATGCCGGCCTTCTTGCGGCTCTTCGCGAAGGCGGGCGGGTCGAGGAACACCACGTCGAAGCGGGCGCCCTGCGCGACGAGCGCCTCCATCGCCTCGCGGGCGTCCGCGCAGGTCACGGTCATGCGGTCGGCCACGCCGTTGCGCGCGGCGTTGGCCTGGATGAGCGCGCAGGCGCCGGCGCTCACGTCGATGGCGGTGGCGGCCCGTGCGCCGTTGCGCAGCGCGCCGAGCGCCCACGCGCCGGTGTGCGCGTAGACGTCCAGGACGCTGGCACCCGCGACCAGCGCGTGGCTGAACCGCCGGTTCTCCGCCTGGTCGAAGAAGAAGCCGGTCTTCTGCCCCTCCCGGACGTCGGCCTCCAGCAGCACGCCGTTCTCCTCGAAGCGGACGGCGTCGGGGACGTCACCGAACCACACGCGGCTCTCGCCCACGGGCAGCCCCTCGAGCGCGCGTGCGCCGACGTCGGTCCGCAGCACGGCCCCGCGCGGCGCGACCACCCGCTCCAGCGCGGCGCGCACCAGCTCGGCGCGGCGCTCCATCCCCAGGGTGGTGATCTGCGCGACGAGGACGTCCTCGTAGCGATCGACGACCAGCCCCGGGATCCCGTCCGCCTCCCCGGCGATCAGGCGGTGGCTGCGCCGCCCCGGCATGACCCGCGCGCGCAGGGCCACCGCCGCGCGCACGCGCTCCTCCCACAGGCCCGGGCCGTCGGGGTCGCCGTGGGCTCCGCGCGTCACCATGCGGATGCTGATGAGGCTGTGCGGGTTGGCGTAGCCGCGCCCGATCACGTGCCCGCGCGGGTCGACGACCTCCACGGCGTCGCCCGGCGGCAGGCTGGCCACGGGCGGGTCGAGGATCTCGTTGCTGAACACCCAGGGGTGTCCGGGGCGCGTGCGGGCGGTGACGCGGAGCATCCGGGCGGGCTAACCGGCTGGCCGCGCCCGCGATACGACCCGCGCGATGCGTACGCCCCGTCCCCTGTCCGCGCCGCTCCTCGCGCTCCTCGTGGCATGCGGCGACGATGCGCCGGCGCGCCCCGCGCCCGCCACGACCCCGTCGTTGCTGGCGAGCGCCCTGGCGCCTCCCGGGCCTGCTCCTGGGGCGGAGGGGGACACCCCCTCCGCAACGCCTCCCCCGCCGGTTCCGACGCCCCCGGGGCGCGAGGAGGCCGCCCCGGAGTCCGGTGCCCCGTCGGCCCGGGCCCCCGAGTTCGCACCCTCGCGGCTCGGACCGGCAGCGGACGCGCGCGCCGGGGAACCCGCCTGCGTGGCCGCCCGGGCGTCCCTGGACGCCGCCCGTGCCCGTGCCACGGCGGCGCGCCAGACCGTGGGCGTCGCCGAGAAGCGCGCGCTCGGCCGCGCGGAAACCCTGCTCGCGGCGTGCGAATCCAGCCAGCGCTGCGTCGAGGAGGAGCCGGAGGAGCGGGCGAAGCGCTACGAGGCGGTCATGAAGGCCCGTGAGGCCGTGGGGACGGCGCAGCGCGGCCTCCAGCGGCTGGAAGTGGCCGTGTTCGAGGCCGATCGCGCCGCGTCCGCCGCGTGCGGCGGGACCGCCCGTTGATCGAGCGGCTCGAGCGCGCCTACCTCGGCGCGGTGCGTCGGGAGGACCTGCCGCCGTGGGTCCGGCGCGCGCTCACGTTCCTGGGCGCGTTCACCCGCGCGAGCCTGGAGGACCAGATCCCGATCCGCGCGGCGACGCTGGCGTTCTGGTCGCTCATGGCGCTGGTGCCGCTGCTGGTGGTCGTGGCCGCGGCGCTGCAGCCGTTCGGTGGCACCGAGGGCATCCGCGCGCTGCTGTACAGCACCTTCCTGGCCGGTCCGGTCCGCGCCGTGGGCACCCAGCTCGACGCGTGGCTCGCGCAGGTGGACTTCGCCAAGCTCGGCGTGGCGGGCCTCGTCGGCGTGCTGCTCACCGCCAGCCGCATCTACACCGCCGTCGAGGAGGCCTACAACACGCTGTGGGGCTGCACCGTGCGCCGCAGCTGGCTGGCGCGCATGGTGACCTTCTACGCGCTGCTCACGCTGGTGCCGGTGCTCGTGGCCTACGGCTTCCACCTGAGCAGCGCGGTGCCGGTCGCGGTCGACGTCGGCGTGGTCCGCCGAATCGCGCCGGTGCTCGCCACCGCCGCGGGCTTCAGCGTGGCGATCCGCGCCCTGCCGGACACGCGCGTGCGTTGGTGGGCGGCGGGGGTGGGCGGCGCGTGCTCGGCCGGCGTGTTCGAGCTGGCGAAGGCCCTCTTCGGCGCCTACACCGGCATCCTGGGCGGGGCGGACGCGGCCGCGGCGGTGTACGGCTCGGTGGCGCTGTTTCCCGTGTTCCTTCTGTGGCTCTACGTGTCGTGGGTCATCGTCCTGCTGGGTGTGGAGCTCGCGTACGTGGCGCAGCACCTGCCGGCGCTCGTGCTGGCCGAGCGGCGCATCCACGAGGGTCTGCCCGCGCACGTGCGGCATCCCGATGCCTTCTTCGCCCTGCAGTGCCTGACGGTGGTCGTGCGCGGCTGGACGACCGATCGCGGCCCCGTGGACGCCATGTCGGTCACGCGCGCCCTGGAGACCGAGCCGGCGCAGGTGCACGCCGCCATGATCGGACTGGTGCGCGCGGGGCTGCTGGTGGAGGCGCCGGAGGGGTTCGTGCCCGCCGGCCCGCCCGGGAACCTGACCGTGCGCGAGGCCTTCCTGCGCTACCGTGCCCTCGTCCGTCCGGTCGGCGCGGCCGCGGACGGCCCGTCGGACCTCCCCGCGCGGCTGCTGGGCGCCGCTGCGGACCGGGACCTCGCGGCGTTCGCCGCCGCCGAGGCCTGAGGCACGATGCGTCGCCGCACCCGCCTGGCGCTGGCCGGGACGGGCCTGCTGTGCGCGGCCGCGGGGGTGTGGGGCGTCCCCGCGGTGGCCCGCCGCGCCGCGGCGTCGCGCGACGTGTCCATGGGTCCCGTGGGTGTGTGCGTGGACGGGGCGCTGCCCGCGCTGTGCGCGCAGGACGTCGTGGCGCGCGGGGTGCGGGTCGAGGACGCCGTCGTGCGCGTGGACGGCCGAGTCCGTCTCCGTGGGGTGCGCGTGCCGTGGGGGAGCCTGCCCAGGCTGGCCGCCGACGCCGCCGGGGGGGCGTTGCGGGGGGGAGACCCCCCCGCCCCAGGAGGAGTCGCATGGATCCGCGCGGTGGAGGTGCGGGACCTCCGCGTGGACGACGCGCCGGTTCCGCTTCCGGCGGTGTCCGGAAGCGCGTTTCCGTCGGTGGAGCTGGCGGGAGAGGGGGTTGTGATCCGTCGTGACGCCATCGCGCTCGACCGCGTGACCCCGTGGGGTCGCGTCACCGCGGAGGTGCGGCCACAGGCGGGTGGACTGGCCGTCGAGGGGCGTTGCGATGCCTGCGTGCTGCGGCACGCGGACCTCGACCCCGCGCCGGTGCACCTGCCGCCGTTGCGCTTCTCGGGACGGCTTCATCGTGAAGCGGAAGCGTTCGTCATCGCGGGGGAGATCGCGGACGACGCGATCCGCGTTTCGGTCGAGGGGCGCGGCACCGATGCGTCCGGCGAGGCCGTGCTGCGGCTCCTTCCGGTGCCCGTCGCGACGCTGTACGGCCGGCTGGCGGAGGTCGTGCCGGAGGCATCGCGCGCACGGATCGCGGGGACGGTGTCCGGGACCGTGCGCGTGCGCTGGCCGGTGCCAACGCAGGAGGGCACCCCGGACGCCGGGACCCCCGATGACGCCGCTCCCGACGAGGCTTCCGCGCGGTGGAGCGTGGAGATCGTTCCGGAGTTGCGGGACCTGCGGGCATCGGGCCTCGTCGAGGACCGCTGGCGCGCCGGCGTGTTCACGTGGCCGGCCCGGGACGCCGAGGGCGAGATGATCGCGGCGCAGGGCGGCGAGGGCACGCCGGACTGGGTGCCGCTGAACCGCCTCGGCCCGTGGCTTCCCGCGGCGGTGGTGGCCGCGGAGGACGGCGGCTTCTGGAGCCACCCGGGCTACTCCCTGTCGGAGATGCAGGCCGCTGCGGCGCGCAACGCCCGGGACGGCGCGCTGCGGCGCGGGGGGAGCACGCTCACGCAGCAGCTCGCGAAGAACCTGTTCCTCGACGGCCGCCGCACCTACGCCCGCAAGCTCCGCGAGCTGCTCTGGGCCGTGGACCTGGAGCGGCGGCTCGGCAAGCTGCGCGTGCTGGAGCTGTACCTCAACGTGGTGGAGTGGGGGCCCGGCATCCGCGGTGCCAAGGCCGCCGCGTGGACCTACTTCGCGAAGTCCCCGGCGGGCCTGCGCCCCGAGGAGGCCGCGTGGCTGGCCTCCATCCTCCCGTACCCGCGCTGGGCCTACCGGACCCAGTACCTTCGCGCGCGTCCGCGCACGGAGCGCGTGGCCACCATCCTGCGATCGATGCGGCACGTCGACGTCGCCGCCCGCGATGCGGCGCTCGGCCGACCCGTGCGCCTCGTGCCGCCCTGATCGCTCAGCGCTCGGCGCCCGCGCCGAAGGTGGACGCCGGGTCGTGCAGGACGCCGGACAGCTGCGACAGCATGCGGGCGGCCATGGCGCCGTCCAGCAGCCGGTGATCGAAGAGCATCAGCAGGGGCAGCACCGGACGGACCGTGGGCACCCCGTCGACCGGCACGACCTCCTCCTGCACCGGCCCCACGCCCCAGAACGTGCCGAGGCTGACGAGGCGGGTCGGCAGCGAGAGGTCCCCGCCGCGGAACCATGCGCCCGGCAGCGGGCGGGTCGTGGCGCCCACGTTGCTCAGCGCCGTGGTGACGGGGATCCGCCGGTGCAGCGCGGACGCCAGCCGCGGGCTCCGCGCGGCGCGGTCCAGCACCGCCAGCGTGCGGTCCACGAGCGGTTGGGGCGCGTGCGCGGCGAGCCGCTCCACCTGGCGCAGCACCGGGTTGCGGATGCGTCCGCTGCGCTCGTGGTGGACCTCGGCGCGCGTGGCGGCGGCGAGTTCCCGCAGGGTCATCGCCTCCGCGCGGGGCAACACCACGAGTCCCAGCTCGTTGGGCGCGGCCCGTCGCCCGTCGGGGTGTGCGAGCCGGTCGACGGGCATGGCGATTCCGACGTGGTCGTAGCGCACGATGCGTGGCCCCACGACGCGCGCGTTGGCGGCCGGGAACGCCGCGAGCGTGCGCGCGATCGCCGCCGCGACGAGGTGGTGCAGCGTGGGGCCGGGGTGCTCCGGCGTCCCGAGGCCCGCGAGCCAGGTGCGCGCGGCGTGCACGTCCACCGCGAGGTTGACCGACACGTAGGGGTTGACGGGCCAGCCGAACCACCACAGCAACCCGCGGCGCAGCGGCGAGAGTTCGGCGTCGCGCTCCATGGGCGGGATCTATCCACCCGACCGCCGCGCGGCGTGTGGGCTATACGGACGCCGTGGCGCACGTCCTGCTCGCGATGTTCGGCCTGTCGACGCCGGTGGGGGCCGCGGACCTCTACGTCTACGTCGCGCCCAACGGGACGGCCGTGCTGACGGATTCCCCGCGCCACGACGACTTCGAGCTGTGGTGGCGGGACGCGGTGCCGGGCGAATCCCTGCCCAACGGCGTGCCCATGCCGCGCCTCGATCGCATCGCGAACCTCGACGCATGGGACGGTGCGCTGCTGGACGCCGCGTCCGCCGAGGGCCTCCCCGCGGAGCTGCTCAAGGCCGTCGCCGTCACCGAGAGCCACATGAATCCGCGCGCGGTCAGTCGCGCCGGGGCGCGCGGCCTGATGCAGCTCATGCCGGCCACGCAGGCGGGACTCGGGGTGGTGGACCCGTTCGACCCCGTCGAGTCGATCCGCGGCGGTGCGCGCTACCTTGCCGAGCAGGTGGGGCGGTTCCGCTCGTTCGAGCTCGCGGCGGCCGCCTACAACGCAGGCCCCACCGCGGTCGCCCGCGCGGGGGGAATTCCGGCCAACGCGGAGACCCCGACGTACGTCGCGCGGGTCATGGGCCTCTACCAGCATTTCCGGGATAAGCGGCCCGTCCGCCGCTGAGGTCCCGTGCCTGCCTGGTTCACGTCGAAGGGGTTCTGGAACCTCCCCAACACCATCACCGTGGCGCGCTGCCTCGCCGTGCCCGTCATGGTCGCGCTCCTGTGGGAGAAGCCGGGCGAGTGGATGGGCGTGGTGGCGTGCGTCATCTTCGTCGTCGCCATGCTCTCGGACGTGCTCGACGGCTATCTCGCGCGCAAGTGGGGCCTGCAGAGCGTGATGGGCGCCTTCCTCGACCCGCTCGCCGACAAGCTCATGGTCGTCGCGACGCTCGTGATGCTCATCCCGCACGGGTGGGTGCCCGCGTGGATGGTCGTGGTGCTGGAGAGCCGCGAGCTGTTCATCGGCAGCCTTCGCACCATCGCCGTGGGCGAGGGCATGGTCATCGCGGCCGGCAGCCTCGGCAAGTTCAAGACCGCCTACCAGGCCACCGCGCTGGGCTTCCTGCTGTGGCACTACCCCACGAAGCTGCTCGGCGTGCTGCCTGTCGATGCCCACGCCGTCGGCATCCTGCTGCTGTGGGTGTCGATGGTGTTCTCGCTCGTGAGCGGCCTCGAGTACTTCCTGGGCTTCCTGCGGCACCTCCGCAGCCAGCAGCGTCACTGAACCACCCACCCCTGGAGCCACCATGCCCGGATTCCTGAAGACCCACGACGTCACCGTCGGCACCGGCGCGGAGGCGACCTCCGGCCGCATGGTCACCGTGCACTACACGGGCCGTCTCGGCGACGGCAGCGTCTTCGACAGCTCCCGCGGCCGCGACGCCTTCCAGTTCATGCTGGGCGCCGGCCAGGTCATCCAGGGCTGGGACCAGGGCGTCGCCGGCATGAAGGTCGGCGGGGTGCGCATGCTCGAGATCCCGCCGCACCTCGGCTATGGCCGCCGCGGCTTCCCGCCGGTGATCCCGCCCGAGGCGACCCTCCACTTCGAGGTCCAGCTGCTCGAGGTCGTCTGACGGGTCGAGGTCCTGGGGCGGGGGGCTTTGCCCGCCCCCCGCAACGCCCCCGGGCGGCAGGGAAGGAAGGCGCGTTCCGGGGGTTTCCGCCACGCACGCGCGCGTCGGCCCTTTCCGGGGCGTGCCGCGGTGTGAAGGATGGGTCGATGTTCGCTGCGTCCACGCTCTCGGCCGCCACCCTGCTCGTCGGCGTCACGGCGTGGCGGCGCAGCGCCGTCTACGCCACGTTCCTCGCCGTCGTGCTCGGCATCCACCTCGCCGCCGGCATCACCATCCACGGGCGGCTGGAGGCGTGGGGGCTGGGCCAGCCCGCCTGGGTCGGCCCCGTCGTGGAGCTGCTGCACGCGTGGGGTGCCGCCAGCTGCCTCGCCATGAGCGCCGCGATGGTCGGCGCGCCCCGCCTGCGCGGGATCGCGTGGCGCTGGCTCGTCGTGGTTCCGGGCTCCGTATGGTCCGCCGGCACGCTGCTCGCGGTCCCGTGGCTGGCGGTGTCCGGCGTGCTGGCGTGGATCGTGCCCGTCCCCAGCCTCGGCTGGGCGGCGCACGCCGTGGCGCTCACCGGCGTGTGGACGAGCCAGGTGCCACGCCGCGAGGTCGTGCGCCTCTCCCTCGGCGGCCCGTCGGACCCTGAGGACGGCCCGGTCCGTCGCGTCGAGGTGGTGCGTCGGCGCGTCGGCGCGCTGCCGTCCGGGCCGCTGCCGGGCGTACTGCGCGTGGTGCAGATCACCGACCCGCACCTCGGGCCGTTCCAGTCGGAGGCGTCGCTCCGCGCCCTCTGCGCGCGCGCCGTGGCGGCCGAGCCCGACTTGGTCCTGCTCACCGGCGACTATTTCACCATGGAGGGTGCAGGGACGCCGGAGGCGCTCGGGCGCGCCCTTGCGCCGCTGCGCGCCCTCGAGGGGCGTACCTTCGCGTGCCTCGGCAACCACGACCACGAGAGCCCCGACGCCGTCACCCAGGGCCTCGCCGCGGCGGGCGTGCGGCTCCTGGTGGACTCGGCGGTGCGCGTCGACACGCGCCTCGGGCCGGTCCAGCTGGTGGGCCTGGACCACCGCTGGCCCCGCGGGCGCCGTCCGCCACGCGCCCTCGCGGACGTGGACACCGGTGACGTGGGGGAGCACGCCCGCGTGCTGCGCGCGATTCCGCGCCCGGCCGGGGTGCCCCGCATCGTCCTGCTCCACGACCCGGGGGCGTTCCGCGTCCTCCCGCCGGGCGAGGCGGACCTGGTGCTGAGCGGCCACACCCACGGCGGACACGTCGGGCTGGTCGCGCTCGGCGGCCGGTGGACCGCGATCCACGGCCTGACCGGCATGCCGGATCACGGAGCCTGGTCGCGCGGGCGCGACCGGCTCTACGTGCACCGCGCGAGCGGTCACTACGGGTTCCCGCTGCGCATCGGGGTCCCCATCGAGGAGAGCGTGCTCGAGATCGAGGGGCTTCCTGCACCGCCCGCGGTTTGACGCCGACGGGTCCGTCGCAGTAGCGTGGGGGCCGGAGGTTCGAGCATGCTGTTCACCCTGGCGCTCGTGGGTTGTGCGACGGTCGGCACCCTGCAGCGTGCGCAGACCGCCGGCGAGGATCAGCTCCAGGTCGCCATCGAGCCGGGCCTGTACGGCGCGCAGCAGGACGGAGAGGTCGGGCTTCTTCCGTATGGCAACGTGGCCGCGCGCTACGGCGTGACCGACGCGCTCGACGTGGGCGCGCGCGTCGGCTTCTCCGGCGCGGAGCTGCAGGCGAAGTGGCGCGTCACCCCGTCGGACTCTCCGGTGATCGTGGCTGTGGCACCGAACGCGGGCGGGTTGTTCCTCGGCGAGGCGAACCTCGTCACGGCGCAGGTGCCCGTCATCGTGGAGGTGCCGGTCGGGCAGCACGCCCTCGTGCTCGGTCCGAAGGCCTGGATGGTGAGTACGGGCGCCGGCGACGCGCGCGCGTCGATGCTGGCGCTCGGCGGTTCGGTGGGCGTCGCGCTGCGGCTCGGTCCGTCGTTCGTGGTCGTGCCGGAGTACGCGGCCGTGCGGCCGGTGTACGGCGCCTACGCGGACGTGTTCGGGGAGAGCGGGGGCGACACCGTGGAGACGAGCTTCGCGGTCACCCACCTTTCGCTGTCGATGCTGTTCGGGGGACGCTGAGGTGCGGCGCCCCCACGCGAGGTGGCAGGGGTGCTTCCCTCCCGGTTTTCGTCTCTTGAAAGGCCCGTCCAGACGTGGCGCTTTACTGGTGCCGCGCCCGTGGGTGTGGTGGCTTTCGTGGGGGTTGTGATGCAAACGGATATTCTGCGTACGCGCCTTGCCGCGGTCGCGATTGCCGCGGGTTTTGCCGGATGGGCGTTGTATCGCAACGATGGCGCGCCGGTCTTCCCGTTGGACGACGCGTACATACATCTTCAGTACGCTCGCGGCTGGGCGCAGGGACATCCGCTCGTGTACCAACCGGGCGAGTCACCGGGGACGGGGGCCACGAGCATGCTTTGGCCGTTGTTGCTCGCGCCCGTCGCGGCGCTCGGCCCGGAGCCGTTGTGGCCGGCGTGGTTGTGGGGTGTCGCGCTGGGAATCTTTGGGTTCGTGCTCACGGCGGACGGGACGTATCGATTTCTACGCGCGGAGGATCCGGCTGACGGTCGGCGCGCGCGCGCGGGCGCGGTGTTCGTCCTGGGCTTCGGCCCCCTCGTGTGGACGGCGGTGAGCGGAATGGAGGGGTCGCTCGCGGCCGGTTCCCTCGCGCAGACGTTGGCATCGCTGCGCGCGGGGCCTTGGGCTCCGGTCGGTGTGGGGTCGCAGGGAGGCGTGACGCCTTCCGCCCGACGAATCCCGGCTTGGGCGTGGGCTGTCGTGCTTGCCATGTTGCGACCCGAGGGTGCTTTCCTCGTCGGGTTGATCGCGGTCAGTGAAGCGGTTCGCGTACATCGCGCGTCGGGGTTCGGCAGCCTTCGCGCCCTGTGGGTGTGGGTCGTTCCACTAACGTTCGGAGCGTTGCAGCCCGTCGTGAACCTGGTGCTCACCGGACGACTGATGGGCACATCCGGGTTGTCGAAGATCAGTAGGGCGACCGGAGGACAGGATACCTTCCCCATCTGGGTGCTGTGGCACGACCTGATCCTTGGCGGATGGGGAGAAGTGCTCGCGCAAGGGTTCGGCCGAGTGTTGCCGCTCGTGCTCGCGCTCGGTCTGGCGCGCGCGATGCGACGCGATCGTGGGATGGTCCTCGTGACATGCCTCATGTTGCCGATGCTCTTGCTTGCCGTGAGCATGCCGGTGATGTGGCATTACTTCAGGTATCTCCATCCCCTTACCCCGGTCGCAGCCCTGCTCGCTGCCGATGTTGTCGGCTGGCTCCTCGGACGCTGCGGGGAGCTTGCGCGCCCTGTCGGTGTCGTTCTGGGGGTCGCATGGGGCTTGGGCGGCGCCTCCTGGGCGGACCTTCTTGCCCGGAACGTCTCGGACATCCGCGTGCAGCACGTGGAGATGGGGCGTTGGATCGCTCGGCATCTTCCGGTGGACGCGCGTATCGCCGCGGGCGACGTGGGTGCGCTCGCATGGTTCGGTGGCCGGCGTCTCATTGACCTCGAGGGCATCGTGACCCCTGGCATGCAGCGCCACGCGTCCGCTGGGGAGGGTAGCTTGTACGCGCGCCTCCGAGAACTGCGCCCAACGCACGCCGTGTACTACGCCGACACCTGGTACCCGGGCATTGCCCTGTCCGGGGTGTTCCAGGAGGAGCGTCGTGCCGTGCTCAACGTGCGCTCGATCGCGGGGGGACAGGCAATGGTGCTGGGTGCGACAAATCATGCCGTGTTTGACAGCGCCGCGTCGCCGCCGCACATGGGATCCGGGGAGCGTTGGTGCGCTGTGGTCGATGTGGCGGCGCTGGATTCCGAGGCTGCCGCCGGATGGAAGGAGGTGCCGGGAACACGCCCGAGGGCTGCCCCGGCGCGCTTTGTCCCCTCCCGGGTGGTGTCCATGATGGCGACGCATGGGGATGCACGGATCGTCGATGATGCGCGCCACGTGTTCGGTACCGAGGTGTTCCGACTCCCTTGCGTCGACGTGCGGGGGGGAAGACTCGTCGGACGGGTCTTTCACCAAGATGCCCCTGCCACGCTTTCCGTGAGCATCGGGGGCGAGCGTGTGGGAAGCATTGCGCTCGCCACGAACGCTGGGCGTTGGACAGAGGTCAGCCTACAACTTCCCGATGCGTACGACGGTGATGAGGTTACGGTGGTTCCAGAGGATAGTACGCCCGGAGACCAAGGTGGTCGGTTGGTGGCGCGGTGGTGGCGCGTCGTCGTTGACGGAACCGCGACGTCGTCGGTGGCGCAGCCCCCGGGCGCACCCATCCGAGTGACGAAGACTATCCCACGTAGGGGACGCTGAGGTGCGCGGGCGCGCCTGGCTGCTCGCCCTGGCCGTGGCGTGCCGCGCCGCGCCACCGTCCGGCGCGGACAGCGCCCCCGACACCGGCGCGGACACCGCCGCCGTCGTCGACACGGCCACCTCCGCCGCGAGCGGCACCGGCACGGGGACGGACACCGGATCGGCCACCGGGGTCGATTCCGGCACCGACTCCGGTGCGGACGCGGACAGCGGCGGACTCGACACCGGCCAGACGCTGCCCGACGCCCCCCGCGACCTTTGCGACCCCGCCTGCGCGGGCGCCTGTGAGGCCTTGCCGGCCGCGGACGGGAACCTCTACTGCGTGGCGCCGGAGGCGCCCTGGGTCCACGCGTGCGACCCGTCCGGCGAGCCCCTCGGCGAATGCTGCGACGACACGGACTGCGGGGACGGCGTGTGCGCCGCGTTCTCCGTCGGGTACTGCGGGGGTGCCGCGCCGCCGGAGGTGAACGCGTGCCGCGTGGCGGAGTGCGTGACGGACCAGGACTGCGGCGAGGGCCGCGCCTGCCTTCCGGCGGGAGCCTTCGGCACGCTCGTCGCGACGTGCGTGGATGCCGACTGCAGCGCCGATGCGGACTGTGCGGACCGCCCCGACGGGCGCTGTGACGTGCTGTCGACCGGAACGTGCGGGGAGCCGCGCGGCTTCCACTGCACCGACTCGGACGATCCCTGCCGCAGCGATGCCGACTGCCCGCAGGACGTGGAGGCGCACCGGTGCCTGCCCACCGAGGACCGCTCCAGCACCCGCTGCGTGCCGGCGCCGGCCCTGCCGTAGGGGGGGCGATGGACGCCGACCTGCGTCGCCTCCGTGTCGCTGCGGTCGCCGTGGCAGGCGCGTTCGCGGGGTGGTCGCTCCTCGAGAATGGCGGCGTGCCGGTGTTTCCGCTGGATGACGCCTACATCCACCTCCGGTACGCGCGCGCCTGGGCCGAGGGCCACCCCTTCGTGTACCAGTCCGGCGAGGGGCCCGGAACCGGCGCCACGAGCCTGCTGTGGCCGATCCTTCTCGCGCCCGTCGCGGCGCTCGGACCGGATCCGATGTGGGCCGCATGGGCGTGGTGTCTCGTCCTCGGAACCCTGGGGTTCGCCCTGGTGGCCGACGGGACCTACCGCTACCTTCGCGCCGAGGACCCCGACGACGTGCGGCGCGCGCGCGCGGGGGCCGTGTTCGTCCTCGGCTTCGGGCCGCTCGTCTGGACGGTCGTCAGCGGCATGGAGGGCGCCTTGGCGGCGGGCTCCCTGGCCCAGACGCTGGCCGCGTTGCGGGCCGGTCCGTGGGCACCCGCAGGGGGGGCGTTGCGGGGGGGCGACCCCCCCGCCCCAGGACGAATCCCCGCATGGGCGTGGGCCAGCGTGTTGGCGGCGCTCCGGCCCGAGGGCGGGCTTCTCGTCGGGCTGATCGTGGTAGGCGACCTTCTGCGGGCGTACCGTACCCCCGGCCCGGGCACGCTGCGGGCGCGTCGGGGGTGGGCGGTGCCCGTCCTGGTCGGTGCGGTGCAGCCGGTCGTGCACCTGGTGCTCAGCGGCCGCCTGATGGGCACGTCGGGATTGGCGAAGGCCAGCCGCTTCGCGTGGGCCAAGGAGACCTTCCCGGTCACGGTGCTGTGGCACGACTTCGTGCTGGGCGGATGGGGCGATCATCTCGCGCAGGGCTTCGGCCGGCTCGTGCCCGTCACCATCCTGGCGGGGGTGGTGCGTGCGGTGCGTCGGGACGGCGGCGTGCTCCTGATCGCGTGTTGGCTGGCGCCGATGATCCTGCTGTCGGTCACGCTCCCCATCGCCTGGCACCACTACCGCTACCTGCACCTCCTGGTGCCCGTGGTGGCGATGCTCGTGGCCGATCCCGTGGCCTGGGCCCTTGGCCGGTGCGGGGAGGCGGCGCGTCCCGCTGGATGGGTCCTCGCGGCGTGCTGGTCGATGGGTGGGGCGGCGTGGGCGGACACGCTCGCGCAGAACGCCGCGGACGTCCGCATGCAGCACGTGGCGATGGGGCGCTGGGTCGCCGCGCACCTGCCGCCCGACGCCCGCATCGTGGCCGGGGACGTGGGCGCCCTGACCTGGTTCGGCGAACGCCGCTTCATCGACCTCGAGGGCATCGTGACCCCGGGCATGCTGCGGCACGCCGCCGCGGGCGAGGGGAGCCTCTACGCGCGGCTGCGCGCGCTTCGTCCCACCCACGCCGTGTACTACGGCGATGCGTGGTACCCGGGCATCGGCGCGGCCGGAGCGTTCGTGGAGGAGCGCCGCGCGGTGCTCGTGGACCGCACCATCGCGGGCGCGCGGGCGATGCTGCTCGGCGTGGCCGATCCGGCGGTGTTCGCGAGCGCCGACGCACCGCCGCGGCTCGAGGCGGGGGAGCGGTGGTGCGCGCGCGTGGATGCGGCGGATCTCGACTCCGAGGCGGCCGCGCACTGGGAGGAGCTGCCGGGGACGCGCCCGCTCGGCGCCCCGGCGCATCCCGTGCCGACCCGGGTGATGCGCCTGACCGCGCCCTTCGGGGAGAGCCCGATCGTGGACGACGTGCGCCGTGTGTTCGGCACGCAGGTCTTTCGCGTGCCGTGCGGGGCCGCGCGCGGCGGGCGCCTGGTCGCGCGGTTGGCGCAGCAGAACGCCCCCTCGTCGTTCGTGGTCGGCATCGGCGGGCGGGCCGTGGGACTCCTCGTGCTGCCCGTCCATGCCACGCGATGGATCGAGGTGAGCGTGGACCTGCCCGAGGGCTACGCCGGCGAGGAGATCGCGGTGGTGCCGGTGGAGGACACGCCCGGGGACGCCGGGGGGCTCGTGGTCGCGCGCTGGTGGCGCGTCGTCGGGGGAACCCCCGCGCGCGCCGACGCCGCGCAGGCTAGCCCGTAGGGGGGCCGTCCCCCGCGCCGGAAGCCCTCCGGGACGGGCGCCGTGCGCCGCGCAGGAGCAGCAACAGCGCCAGGACTCCGCCGTAGACCGCGGGTTCGGTGACGTCCCGCTTCACGCGCAGCAGGAAGTGGAGCGCCGCGAGCACGGCGGCCGGGTAGACCCACCGGTGGAGCGTCGCCCAGCGTCGCCCGCCCATGCGCCGCACGGCGCCGTCGGTGGAGGTCCACGCGAGCGGCACGAGCAGGGCGAACGCCGCCGCGCCGAGCGTCACGAACGGGCGCTCCGTCACGTCCTTCACGATCGCCCGCGCGTCCAGTCCCTGGTCCACCCCCGCGTAGACGGCGACGTGCGCCGCCGCGTAGCCGAAGGCGAGCAGTCCGAGCGCGCGCCGCACCCGCAGCGGCCATGTCCAGCCCAGCCACGCGCGGAGCGGCGTGCAGGCCAGCCCGGCCACCAGGAAGATCAGCGCGGCCAGGCCCAGGCGATGGAGCACGAACGCGACCGGGTCGGCGCCCAGCCCCCCGAGCGCGCCGCGCAGCGCGAGCTCGGCGACCGGCGCGAGGCCCCCGGCCACGAACGCCGGCACGAGCCAGGGCCGTGCGCTCAGAAGTCCTTCCGCAGGTCCATGCCGGTGTACAAGCCGGCCACGGCGTCCGCGTAGCCGTTGAACGGCAGCGTGGGCCGCCGCAGCAGGTCGCCGATGCGTCGCTCCGTGGCCTGGCTCCACCGCGGGTGGTCCACCGCGGGGTTCACGTTCGCGAAGAACCCGTACTCGTGGGGCGCCGCGCGGTTCCACGTGGTCGGCGGCCGCTCGGCGGTGAAGGTGATCCGCACGATGGCCTTGATGCCCTTGAAGCCGTACTTCCACGGCACCACGAGCCGAAGCGGCGCGCCGTTCTGGGTCGGCAGCGGCCGGCCGTAGAGCCCGTGCGCCAGGAGCGTGAGCGGGTGCATGGCCTCGTCGAGGCGCAGCCCCTCCACGTAGGGCCAGTCCAGCGCGTCGGTGCGCTGGCCCGGCATCTCCTCGGGGCGCTGGACCGAGGTGAACGCCACCCAGCGCGCCCGGCTCGTCGGCTCGGCCCGCCGGAGCACGGCCGAGAGCGGCATGCCCAGCCACGGCAGCACCATCGACCAGGCCTCCACGCACCGCATGCGGTACACGCGCTCCTCCGCGGGCGCCCATTCCAGGAGCGTGTCGAGGTCGACCGTGCGCGGCTTCGCGCACTCCCCGTCGATGACGACGGTCCACGGCCGCACGCGGAACCCGCCCGAGCGCCGCGCCGGGTCGTCCTTTCCGAAGCCGAACTCGTAGTAGTTGTTGTAGCCGGTGGCGTCGTCCCACGGTGTCTGCGGCTCGTCGGTGCGCAACGCCGCGCGCACGGCGGGGTGGTCGGCCGAAGGTCCCTGGGGCGGGGGCTCGGGCCGCCCCCGCAACGCCCCGGCCCCGTCCGGCGGGGGTGGCCCGCCGGGCGCCGCGGAGGCCACGCCGTGCGGCAGGCCGCGGTTTCCGAGCAGCGTGGCGGTCCCGCCGACCGCGAACGTCGTCGCGGCGAAGGCGCCCGCGGCGCGCAGGAAGTCCCGCCGTCGCAGCCACACGGCTTCCGGCGTGACCTCGTCATCGGGGGGTTCCGGGGGCAAGCGACGCACGGCGGTCCTCCCGGGCATGTCGTAACGCAACGCGTGAAACACGCGCGAAACACGGCCGCGTGCGGGTGCGGCGTCCTACCGGCGTGCGCCGCGTTCCGGGCGCGGAGGTGGCGTGGCACGGAGCTTGCTAGAGAGGGGACATTCCCCCGGAGCCGACCATGGCAGACCTTCACGCGCTCTCCGTCCCCACCTCCGCGGGCTACCGCGACCTTCCCGCGCAGGGTGCCGCGCCGAACCTGGGCCGTCTGAAGCTCGTCGACGTGCGGGAGCCCGACGAGTACGTCGGCCCGCTCGGCCACATCGCCGGCAGCGCGCTGATCCCGATGGGCCAGGTGCTCGACGCGGCGGCGCACTGGGACCGCACCGTGCCCACGCTGCTGATCTGCCGCAGCGGGGCGCGCTCCGGGCGGGTCGCGGCCGTGCTGGCGCAGGCCGGCTTCACGGAGATGTACAACCTCTCGGGCGGCATGCTCGCCTGGAACGAGCTCGGCCTCCCGGTGGAGCGCTGAGCCCGTGGCGCTCGGCGTCCTGCTCTCGGTGCTCGTGGGCGTGTCGCTCGGCATGCTCGGGGGCGGCGGCTCGATCCTGACGCTCCCGATTCTCGTCTACGCCATGGGCATGGACAAGAAGGCCGCCATCGCCACGAGCCTGCTGGTCGTCGGCACGACCAGCGCCGCGGCGGTGATCTCGCACGCCCGCGCGGGCAACGTGGCGTGGCGCACGGGCCTGCTGTTCGCGCTGGCCGGCAGTGTCGGCGCGTTCGTCGGCGGATGGGTGGCCGACGCGGTCCCCGCGACGTGGCTCGTGCGGGCCTTCATCGCCATGATGTTCCTGACGGCCTTCGGCATGCTGCGCGGTCGCCAGGAGCTCGCCGCGGGGCCCGTCGCGGATCTCCCGCTCGCACGGATCGCCCGGGACGGCGGCGCGGTGGGCCTGTTCGCCGGCCTCGTGGGTGCCGGGGGAGGTTTCCTGGTCGTGCCGGCGCTCGCGCTGCTCGGGGGCCTGACCATGCACCGCGCGGTGGGCACCTCGCTGCTCGTCATCGCCCTCCAGTCCTGGTCGGGCTTCCTGGGCCACGTGACCCATGTCCGGGTGGACTTCGCCACCGCGGGCCTGGTCACGGGGGCCGCCGTGGTCGGCTCGCTCGCGGGCGGGCTGCTCGCGCCGCGCGTCCCGCAGGCCGTCCTCCGCAAGGGGTTCGGCATCCTCGTCCTTTGCATGGCGGTGTACATGACCGCCAAGGAGTTCACCTCGTGATGGAACATTTCACGCCGGTGCCGGCCCTCGCGGGTGGCATCCTCATCGGGCTCTCGTCCTCCCTGCTGCTCGTGCTGGACGGCAAGATCGCGGGCATTTCCGGCATCGTCGGCGGCCTGCTGCGTCCCGCGCCCGGTGACACCGCGTGGCGGGCCACCTTCGTCGTCGGCCTGCTGCTGGGCGGCCTCGCCCTGCGGTCCGTGCAGCCCGCGGTGTTCGGGGAGAGCGTCGCGCCGCTCGGCATCGTGGCGCTGGCGGGGGTGCTGGTGGGCTTCGGCACGCGGCTGGGCAACGGCTGCACCAGCGGCCACGGGGTGTGCGGCAACAGCCGGGCGTCGGTGCGCTCCATGGTGGCCACGGTCACGTTCATCGTCGCGGCGGCCGTCAGTGTCTACGTGGCGCGGCACGTGCTCGGGGGTGCGGCATGAAGGCGAACCTGGCGTCCCTGCTCGCGGGGCTGATCTTCGCGGTGGGTCTCGGCATCTCCGGGATGACCCAGCCCGCCAAGGTGATCGGGTTCCTCGACGTGGCCGGAGCGTGGGATCCGTCGCTCATGCTGGTCATGGTGGGCGCGATCGGTGTGAACGCCGCCGTCTACTGGGGCGTGGTGAGGCGTCGCGAGACGCCCGTGTTCGCGCCGCGGTTCCTGGTCCCCACGCGCACGGACCTCGACGCGCGGCTGATCCTGGGTGCCGTGATCTTCGGCGTCGGCTGGGGCCTCGGCGGGTTCTGCCCCGGCCCGGGCCTCGTGAGCCTGGCCGGGGGTGGCATGCCGGCGGTGGTGTTCGTCGGTTCGATGCTCGCGGGGATGGGCCTCTTCGCGGCGTGGGACCGCGTCAAGGCGTGAGCAGGTCGAGCTCCAGGGCCACGCGCACGTAGTCGCTGCGTTCGGAGATCTGCAGCTTGTCGTTGATGCGGCGGCGGTAGGTCTCGACGGTGCTGGCGCTCAGGAACAGCATCTCTCCGATGCGGGCCGCGGAATGGCCCTGCGCCGTGTAGAGGAACACGTCGCGCTCGCGATCGGAGAGGGTGTCGTAGCGTTCGCGGAGGCCGGCCTGCGCACCGCGGCGCTTCCACCCGCGGGCCAGGACCTGGGCGGCCGAGGGTCGCACCCAGGTCTCGCCCCGTGCGACGGCCCGGATGGCGTCGAGCAGGTTCGCGCTCGCGGCGGACTTCACGAGGTAGCCCGTGGCGCCGGCCTCCAGCGCGGGGATGAGGTAGTCCTCCTCCTCGTGCATCGTGAGCGCGAGCACCCGTGGGGCGTTCCCACGCCGGATGAGTTGGCGCGTCACGGTGAGCCCGTCGGTGTCGCCGAGCGCCAGGTCCATCACGACCACGTCCGGCGACAGACTCGCGCAGCGGGCCAGCGCGTCCGCGCCGCTCCCGGCCTCGCCGACCACGTCGATGTCCGGGACGCCGGCCAGCAGCGCGCGCAGTCCGATGCGCACGACATCGTGGTCGTCGGTGAGCAGCACGCGGATCGGAGCGGTCATGGCGTATCTCCCAGGGGAAGGCGGGCCAGCACGTGGGTACCCCGACCGGGGGAGGTGTCCACGGAGAGATGGCCGTCCACGAGTCCCACGCGCTCCTCCATCAGGAAGAGCCCCATGCCGTGGCGGGACGCGTCCGGCCGGGCGCGGTCGAAGCCCCGGCCGTCATCGCTGACGCGCAGGTGGATCCAGCCGTCGGCGTGGTGCACCTCGAGGGTGATGCGCCGGGCACCGGCATGCCGGAGGGCGTTCTGGAGGGCCTCCTGGCTCACGCGGTAGAGCACCGACGCGAGCGCGGGCGGAAGCTCCGGCGGAACCTCGCACGCCACCTCGAGCTCGACGTCGGCGTCCGCGCCGCTGCGTCGCGCCAGCCGCTCGAGCGCGGCGGCCAGCCCCAGGTCGTCGAGCACGCGCGGGTGGACCGTGTGGGAGAGCGTCCGCACCTCCACGAGCGCCTCGGTGGCGATGGCCCGCATCGTGGCGAGGCGCTCCCGCAGCACCTCGGGCGAGCTCTCGGCTTGCGCGCTCGTGAGCAGCATCTCCAGGGCCGTAAGGGACTGCGCGGTGCCGTCGTGGAGTTCCCGTGCGATGTGGGCGCGCTCGGAGTCTCCCGCCTTCACGACCTGCGCCGCGAGCGCGCGCACCTGTCGCCGTTCGGCGTCCAGGCGGTCGAGCAGCGCGTCGAGCGTGTGGCCGATGCGGGCGAGGTGCCGGTCGGTGAGCGCGGGCATGACCCCGACGCGCACGTCCCGCTGCCCCTGCGAGACCCGGCGGGCGACCTCCTCCACGAGCTGGAGCGGTTGCAGCGCCCAGGCGACGAGGCCGGTGTTGAGGACCATCACCACGACGAGGGACACGAGCGTGACGGCCTGCACCTGCGCGGGCGGGGTGAGCTGGAGCAGGACGTAGGCGCCCACGTTGAGCACCAAGTCCAGCACCACGATCTTGCCGAGCAGGGGGGTACGGCGCAGCCGTGCCGGCAGCCCCCGATCGGTCCCCGTCGTGTCCGCGCCCATGCGGGCATGTAGCGCGCTACGCGACGGCCGGCGTCCTGTCCTGCCCGGCGGTGCCGTCGTGCTCGACGAGCGGCTTCAGCAGGCCGGACGAGAGCTGGTACACCCAGCCGTGCAGGCGGAGCGTGCGGCCCTCGGCCCAGGCCCGCCGGATGGACGGGTGCCGCGCCAGGTTGCGGATCTGCTCGTGCACGTTGAGCTCCGCCAGGCGGTCGGCGGCGTCATCGGCCGAGAGGCCCGCGAGGTCGTTCTCATGCACGCGCGCGAGCATGCGGAGGCTGCCGATCCAGGACTCCACGTAGGCGGGCGCCTCGCCGCCGAGGGACGCCCGCACGCCGCCGCAGGCGTGGTGGCCGCACACGATCACGTCCTGCACGCCGAGCACCTCGATGGCGTACTGCAGGCCGGAGGCGAGGCTCACGTCGCTCGGAACGACCTGGTTCGCCACGTTGCGGTGCACGAACAGCTCCCCGACGTCGGCGCCGGTGACGTGGTCCGCCGGCACGCGGGCGTCGCAGCAGCCGATGTACATCGCCTTCGGGCGGTGGGTCCCTGCGTTCCGCTCGAAGAACGCGGGATCGTTGGCGCGGCGAGCGGCGGCCCAGGCGACGTTGCGTGCGAGCAGGTGGGAGAGCGAGGACATCGGAACCTCCAGGTGGGGGCGTTGCGGAGCGTGTTCAGTGGCCGCCGGCGGCACGCGGCGCGGGCACGGAGATCAGGTCGTAGGAATGGCCGCGCGCGCTGGCGGTCTCCCGCAGACCGTGCAGCCACTCGAGGATGTCGTGGTCGAACGAGGTGGTCGCGCTGCCGTCGATGGTGACGTGCGCGCCCTCCGGCAGCCCGGCGAGGGCCTTCTGCAGCCCGGGCTTGACCACGAAGGACGCCGAGGGGGGCAGCAGGACGCGTGGGCGGGAGGGGTCGCCGCGCTCGACGCGCAGGCCGTGGCGGCCGCGGTCGAGCAGGGCCGGCACCGCTGCGACCGCGAGACCCGTGAACACGCCGACGAGGAGGTCGGTGGCGACCACGGCCACGACGGTCGCGATCATCGGCAGGGCGTAGGAGCGGCCGAGGCGCACGGCCTCGACGAACCGGGAGGGGTGCGCGAGCTTCCAGCCGGTGTGCAGGAGCACCGCCGCCAGCGCCGCGAGCGGGATGCGCTCCAGCAGGGACGGCAGCGCGAACACCGCGGCGGCGAGCAGCACGCCGTGCACGAAGCCCGCCAAGCGCGTGCGGCCGCCGGCGTTCACGTTGGCGGCGCTGCGCACGATCACGCCCGTCATGGGGATGCCGCCCAGCAAGCCCGCCAGCAGGTTGCCGACGCCCTGGCCCAAGAGCTCGCGGTCGGCGTCGGAGGTGCGCTTGAGGGGGTCCATGCGGTCCGTGGCATGCATGGACAGCAGGGTCTCCAGGCTGGCCACGATGGCCAGCGTGACGGCGACGCGCCAGGTGTCCACCCGTGCGAGCGCGCCGACGTCGGGAAGCCGCAGCAGGGAGCCGAGGCCCGCGGACATGTCCGGCAGGTCGACGCGCGCGGCGGCCGGCAGCGCCAGGGAGGGCGAGAAGGCCAGCGACTCGGCGAGCAGTGTGCCGAGCACGACGGCCACGAGAGGTCCGGGGAGGCGTCCGCGGAGACGCGCGAAGGCCGGCCGGTCCCACGCGAGCAGCACGGCGAGGCTGGCGGCCCCCACGAGCGTGGCGCCCGCGACGGCGAGCGGCAGGGCGCGCACGGGAAGCAGGAAGAGCGCGAGCCCCTTGGCACCGCCCGGGAGGCGCGCCCCGACGGCGTGCGGGAACTGCTGCAGGAGCAGCAGCACACCGATCGCCGCCAGCATCCCGTTGACCACGGGCGAGGGGAACAGCGCACCGAGCTTGCCCCAGCGCGCCAGCCCCATGACGATCTGCATGAAGCCGGCGATGGCGCACGCGGCGAGGAAGGCCTCGAAGGTTCCGAGGTCCGTGATGGCGGCGAGGACGATGGCGGCGAGGCCGGCGGCCGGTCCGCTGACCAGCAGCGCGCTCCCGCCGAGCCAGGCCACGACGAGCCCGCCGACGATGCCCGTGATGATGCCGGAGAAGAGCGGGGCACCCGACGCGAGCGCGATGCCGAGGCAGAGCGGAAGTGCCACGAGGCACACGACCAGACCGGCGGTGAGGTCGGCGGCGGTCGTGGATGCACGGG
>JBDLRI010000020.1:0-15545 GCA_039800105.1 Pseudomonadota bacterium | reverse complement strand
ACCAGCCAGCCCATCCATCTCCCGTCCGCGTCGACCCCGGCGAAGTACATGATGACCGTCTTCGAGGTGCCGCCTGCGACGGCCTCCACCCCGGCGACGCCTGGGGCGGGGGCTGAGGCCGCCCCCGCAACGCCCCCGCCCGCGGCGGACGCGTCCTCCCCGCGCTCGCCGCCCGAGGCCCCTGGCGGGGCCAACCGCGGCGACGCGCCCGCAACGCCCCCGCCCGCGACAGGCGCGGCGGACGCCGCGCCGCAGCCCTTGACAGGCTCGACGGCCCGGTGAAGAGTGACGCCGTGATGACCTCCCGGCTGCTTCTCCTCCCCGCGATGCTGCTCCTCTCCGGCTGCGCCGTGCGCGCCGGCGTGCGCCTCGTGTCCGCCGACCACGCGCTCGACGCGGCGCTCGAAGCGGGCGGCGAGGACGCCGCGATCTACGAGACCACCCTCGCCCGCGCCTACCTCGAGAAGGCGCGCGAAGAGGCTGGACACGCCGACTACGGCGCTGCGGAGACCCTGGCCCGGCAGGCCCGCGCCTTCGCCGAGAGCGCCCGCCGCAAGGCCGCCGCGTCGACGGTGCCGGATGACGTGGAAGGCCTCGACGACGCCTCCCGACCCCGACGCAAGGAGTGAGGCCGTGCGATCCCTCGTCCTCCTCACGCTGATCGGCTGCGCCACGCAGCGCAACCTCGCGAAGGACTACCGCGAGGTGCACGCCGCCATGCTGGCGCTCCCGGAGTACACCGACTGCGACCCGAAGGAGCGCGCGCTCTTCGAGGCCAGCGTCGCGTTCACGCAGCTCGAGTTCGAGCAGGGCAACGCGCGGCGGGCCGAAGATCACCTCGCGGACGCCCTCGCGCACATGGACGTCCTTCAGCGCTGCCCGAAGGTGAAGAAGGCGGTCGCCGCGCCGCCTCCCAAGCCGACGGTCACCGACACCGACGGCGATGGCATCCTCGATCCGGACGACAAGTGCGTCCGCGAGCCCGAGGACATGGATGGGTTCAAGGACGGCGACGGTTGTCCCGACCTCGACAACGACCTCGACGGAGTGTCGGACGAGCGGGATGGCTGCCCCATCGACGCCGAGGATCCCGACGGATTCGAGGACCGCGACGGATGCCCCGAGGCGGACAACGACCAGGACGGCGTGGTGGACGGGCGGGACCGCTGTCCCAACGAGGCGGGCCCCGTGGCGCGCGAGGGCTGCCCGGTGCTCGATCGTGACGGCGACGGCTTCCTCGACACGGTGGACGCATGCCCGGACGCGCCGGAGATCGTGAATGCCTACCTCGACGAGGACGGCTGCCCGGACACGAAGCCGGAGCGCATCGAGGTCACCGAGGAACAGATCGTCATCAAGCAGCGCATCAACTTCGAGACCCGCAAGGCGCGCATCCTGCCGGAGAGCTTCCCGGTGCTCGATGACGTCGCCCAGGTCATGCGCGACTACCCCAAGATCGTCGTCGAGATCGGGGGCCACACGGACAACGTGGGCGACGACCGCTTCAACCAGCGCCTCTCCAAGGAGCGCGCGGACGCGGTCTTCGAGTACCTCCTGGAGGCCGGGGTCGCCGGCGGCCGCATGATCACGCGCGGCTACGGCGAGACCCGTCCGGTGGACACCAACCGCACCGACGAGGGTCGTCTGAACAACCGTCGCGTCGAGTTCGTGATCGTCGAGGATCCGGCGGGAAAGCCGCGCAAGCCCTGACCGCCGTGCCACCCGCCGCCTGGGTCAGGGTCGCCGTCGCGCTGCCCGTCCACGGGCTGTACACCTACGCGGTCCCCGCGACGATCGGCGCGCTCGCCCCTGGCGACGAGGTCGAGGTTCCGTTCGGCACGCGCCGCGTGATCGCCTGGGTCGTCGAGGTGCTCGACGCGCCCGACGTGCAGGATGCCCGGCCGGTCGTGTCCCGCACCCGCGACGAGGCCGCCTTCACGCCGGCGCAGCTGGCGCTCTACCGTTTCGTGGCGGACTACTGGCTCGCGCCGCTCGGCGAGGTCATCGCGACGGCCACGCCCAGCGGAAGCACGGCGCGCACGCGACGGGTGTACGTGCCCACGGACGCCGGAATCGCGGCGCTCGCGGGGGAGGGCGCGCCGGTCCCGGAGGGGCCGCTGGCCAGCATGTTGCGCGAGGTCGTGGCGCGACCCGGTGCCACCCGCACCGGGCTGGCCCGGCGCCTCCGCGACGAGGTGGACGACCCCGCGCGCGCGCTCACCGCGATCGTGACCCGTGGGTGGGTCGAGGGACGTGACGAGCAGGTCCAGGGTCCTCGCGACACGGAGCGCTGGGCGGTCCGGACGCCCGACACCGACGCGGCAGCCGCCCTCGCGGGGCTGCGCGGGCACGCCGTCGCGGCGCGCGCACTGCTGGCGCGCCTCGCCGTCGGGCCGGTCCGTGCGGACGAGCTGGAGAGCAACGTCCTCGCCACGCTCGTCCGGCGCGGTGCCGTGCGGATCGAGGAGCGCCCGCGCACGGACGGGCTCCATGTCGGCGCGGCGCGCACCGAGGCGCCCCCGCTCAACGCCGCGCAGTCGGCCGTCGTCGCGGCCGTGGACGGTGCCGGCACCTGGTTGCTCCACGGGGTCACCGGGTCCGGCAAGACCGAGGTGTACCTCGCGCTCGCGGCGCGCACCCTCGCGGCGGGCGGCCAGGTGCTCGTGCTGGTGCCCGAGATCGCCCTGACGCCCCAGCTGCTCGGGCGCTTCGCCGGACGCTTCGGGGATCGCGTGGCGGTGCTGCACAGCCAGCTCACCGGGGCGGAGCGCCTGCGCGCCTGGCGGGCCATCGCGCGGGGCGACGCGGACGTCGTCGTGGGCGCGCGCAGCGCCGTCTTCGCGCCCTTCCACGCGCTCGGCCTCGTCGTCGTGGACGAGGAGCACGACGACTCCTACAAGCAGGAGGACGGCGTGCGCTACCACGCGCGGGACCTCGCGGTGGTGCGGGCGCACCAGTCCGGATGTCCCGCCGTGCTCGGCAGCGCCACGCCGAGCCTGGAGAGTTGGGAGAACGCACGGAGCGGACGCTACCGGCTCCTCCAGATGCGCGACCGTGCCACGCCCCGCCCGGTGCCGCGCCTGTCGATCCTGGACATGCGCCAGGAGCGGGTGCCGGACCCGGCAGGCGGGAAGCCCCGGGAGCCGCTGCTTGCCGCGGCGGTCCACGATGCCATCGGCGAGGCGCTCGACGCGGGCGGCAAGGCAATCCTGCTCTACAACCGCCGTGGCTACGCGACCTTCGTGGAGTGTCCCGGCTGCGGCGCGGCGCACGAGTGCCCCAGTTGCGGCATCGCGCTCGTGCTCCACCAGGCCGCGAGGCGGCTGCACTGCCACACCTGCGGCTACCACCGCCCCTTCGACCCGCGCTGCGCCACGTGCGGGAGCGCCTTCGAGGTGCTGGGGCGCGGCACCGAGCGCGTGGCGGAGGGCGTCGCGGAGGCCTTTCCGGGCGTCCCGATCGGGCGCATGGACGCGGACACCACCGCCGGGCGCGGCGCCCACGCGCGGATCCTCGACGATTTTCGGGACGGACGCACGCGCCTGCTCGTCGGCACGCAGGTCGTCGCCAAGGGCCACGATTTTCCCGATGTGCACGTGGCCGCGGTGCTCGGCGTCGACCACGTGCTCGGCATGCCGGACTTCCGGGCCGCGGAGCGCACCTTCGCGCTGGTGACCCAGCTCATCGGACGGGCGGGCCGCGGCGCTGCGGCCGGGCGGGTGTTCCTGCAGACGCGGCACCCGGAGCACCCTGTGTTCGCGTGCGTCAACGACATGGAGGCCTTCGCGGCGCACGAGGGCCACCTGCGACGCACGCTGGGGCAGCCACCGTACACCCGCCTCGTGCTGGTCCGCCTGGAGGGCGTCGACCGCGCCGCCGCGCACGCAGCCGCCGTCGCGCTCGCGGAGGATGCCCGGGCACGCACGGTGCCGGGAGTCGACGTGCTGGGCCCGAGCCCGGCGCCCATGCCGCGCGCCGTGGGTCGCTGGCGCTACCAGGTCTTCCTGCGCGGGCGGAACGTCGGCGTCTTCCGCACCTGGCTGCGGCAGGTCGTGCCGGGATGGCGGCCTGTCCCGGGTGTGCGCCGCATCGTGGACGTCGACCCGCGCATGATGATGTAGCGCGGCTCAGTCCCGCAGCGCGAGCAGGCGCGCCACGCCCTGCGCGAAGCCCTCGCCGCCCGGTCGCTCCGTGCGGAACGCCGGCCACACGGGGATGCGGGGCAGGAAGGCGTCCACGTTCGCGACGCCGATGGAGAGCGGGAAGTGCGCGAACATCGGCGCGTCGTTCGCGGAATCGCCGAAGTACGCCCACGCCGCCGGCGCGTCGGGCAGGCCGAGATCACCGAGGAGCCCGCGAAAACCCGCGAGCTTGTCGAAGGCGCCGAACCAGCCGTTGACGTGGATGCTGGAGACCTTCGCGGTCGCGCCGTGCCGCGCGAAGATCGCGAGGATGCGCTCCACGTCGGCCTCGGGAAGCGCCGGCACGTCCTCGCAGAAGTCGATCGCCAGGTCCAGCTCCCGGTACGGCTGATCGCTCGCGATGCCGGCGCCGGGCACCTCGCGCAGCACCTCCTCCCGGATGGCGGCGAGCCGGGCGGCGTTGGCGGCGCGCACGTCCGGCGCCTGGGCGTGCCGCCGCACGAGCTTCGTCTGCCCGTCCAGGGTCGCCATGCGGAACCACAGGCCGCCGTTCTCTCCGACCACGCCGTCCACCGGCCAGGCGCGCGCGAGGTGGTCACACCAGCCCGCCGGCCGGCCTGTCACCGGGATCATGCGCAGCCCGCGCGCGTGCGCCTCGGCCATCGCCGCGAAGGCTGCCGGCACGAGCCGCCCGTGGTGGGTGACGGTGTCGTCGATGTCGAAGAGGATGCCGACGAGCGCGCGGGCGGCGTCGGCGGACACCTCGGCCAACGGCCGGAGGCGCCCTGCGTTCACGTCACGGTCCACGTGTCGTTGCCCGCGAGCAGCGCGCCGAGATCGGCCGGGCGCGTCTCCATCGCTGCGTGGGCCTGCGCCTGGAACGCCGCGTCGTAGGTGGGACGCTCGGTCTGGTAGATCACGCCCATCGGCACGGGAAACGCGGGGTAGTCCATGCGCGTGAGCATCGACGCCAGCACGAGGTTGCCGGGGTCGTGCACGAGGCAGTCGGCCTCGGTGACATCCCCGCCCAGCTCCACGACCTCCGGGCGCAGCCCCACCAGCCGGATCCCCTTTCGCCCGCCGGCGAACACCATGGGCTTCCCCGCCTCGAGGAACAGGCACCGCTCCTCGCGCTGGGCCTTCTCGGTGAGGGCGTCCCAGGCGCCGTCGTTGAAGATGTTGCAGTTCTGAAGGATCTCGACGAACGAGGACCCGCGGTGCTCGTGGGCCGCCCGGAGAACGTCGCGCTGCTGCGTGGTGAACACGTCCACGCTGCGCGCGAGGAACGTCGCGTCCGCGCCCAGCGCGAACGCCAGCGGCGAGAACGGATGGTCCAGGCTTCCCATCGGCGTGCTCTTCGTCTTCTTCCCCACCTCGGAGGTCGGGCTGTACTGGCCCTTCGTCAGCCCGTAGATGCGGTTGTTGAAGAGCAGGACCTGCACGTCCACGTTGCGACGCAGGAGGTGGGCGGTGTGGTTGCCACCGATCGACAGCGCGTCCCCGTCTCCCGTGATCACCCACACCGACAACTCCGGTCGGTTGACCTTCACGCCGGTGGCGATGGTGGGCGCGCGCCCGTGGATCGTGTGGAAGCCGTAGGTGTTGACGTAGTAGGGAAAGCGGCTGCTGCAGCCGATCCCCGAGATCATCACGAAGTTCTCGCGGGGGATGCCCAGTTCCGCGAATACCGTCTGCGCCTGCGCCAGGATCGCGTAGTCCCCGCAGCCCGGGCACCAGCGGATCACCTGGTCGGACATGAAGTCCTTCTTCGTGTAGGTCGGCGTCGTGGTCATGGCGTCATCCCGGTCGGGTGGCGTGGGTGGTCACCGCGTCGAGGATCTCGCCGACGCGGAAGGCCTGGCCCTGGATCTTGGGGAGGGAGATGCAGTCGACGAGCGTCTCGGCGCGCAGCACGCGCACCAGCTGGCCGAGGTTCATCTCGGGCACGAGCACGCGGTCGTAGCGCCGCAGCACCTCCGCGAGGTTGCGCGGCATCGGGTTGAGGTGGCGCAGGTGCGCGTGGCCCACCCGCAACCCGCGGCTGCGGGCCATGTCGACGGCCGAGCGGATGGCGCCCCAGGTCGACCCCCATCCCACGACCAGCAGCCCGTCGGGGTCGCCGTACACCTGCAGGTCCGGCACGACGATGCGCGCGATCTTCTCGGCGCGCAGCCTCGACATGTGCTCGTGGTTCTGCGCGTCGTAGCTGACGTTGCCGGTCACGTCCTGCTTCTCGATGCCGCCGATGCGGTGCTCGAGGCCGGGCGTACCCGGGCGGACCCACGGCCGCGCCAGGGTCTCCGGATCGCGGAGGTAGGGCTTGTAGCCCTCCGGGTCGGTGCGGAAGCTCACCCGCAGGTCGGGGAGGGAGTCCACCGACGGCACGCGCCACGGCTCGCTGCCGTTGGCCAGGTAGCCGTCGGAGAGCAGGATCACGGGGCACATGGCGCTCGTCGCCATGCGTACGGCCTCGAGGAACGCATCGAAGCAGTCCGACGGCGTCTGCGGCGCGATCACCGCCACGGGCGCCTCGCCGTTGCGGCCGTAGAGCGCCTGCATCAGGTCGGACTGCTCGGTCTTGGTCGGCAGGCCCGTGCTCGGTCCGCCGCGCTGCACGTCGATGACGACGAGCGGGAGCTCCGTCATGACGGCAAGACCGAGCGCCTCGGCCTTGAGCGCCATGCCCGGTCCGGACGTCGTGCAGACGCCGAGGGCACCCGAGAAGCTCGCGCCGATGGCCGCGCCGATGGCCGCGATCTCGTCCTCCGCCTGGAAGGTGAGCACGCCGTGCGCCTTGAAATCACTCGCCATGTGGAGGATGTCGGAGGCCGGCGTGATGGGGTAGCTGCCCAGGAACACCGGCAGGCCGGAGCGGTGCGCGGCCGCCGCGAGGGCGAGCGCGAGCGCCTGGTTGCCGACGATGTTTCGGTACGTGCCTGGCGCCAGCCGCGCGGGCGGAATGTCGTAGCGCTCGTGGAACAGCTCGATCGTGTCGGCGTAGTTGTAGCCGGCCATCAGCGCGCGGCGGTTGGCCTCGCGGTAGGGCTCCTTGAAGCGCGCTGCGATCCAGCGCTCGGTCGGCTCCAGCGGCCGCTGGTAGAGCCAGTAGCACAGGCCGAGCGCGAAGAAGTTCTTCGTGCGCTCGGTCTCCTTGCTGCCCAGTTCCAGCCCGGAGACCGCCTCCTTCGACAGGCGCGACATCTCGACGGGGACCACGCGGTAGCTCTCGAGCCGCCCGTCTTCCAGCGGGTTCGTGGCGAGGCCGCACTTCTCGAACTCCCGCGGCACGAACTTCTCGCTGTTGACGATGATGAGGCCGCCCGGCCGCAGGTCGCGCAGGTTCGCGAGCAGCGCGGCGGGGTTCATCGCGACGAGCACCTCCGGCGCGTCTCCGGGCGTCAGGATGTCGTGGCTCGAGAAGTGGAGCTGGAAGCCGGACACCCCGGCGAGCGTGCCGGCCGGCGCCCGGATCTCGGCAGGGAAGTCCGGGAACGTCGCCAGGTCGTTCCCCGCCAGCGCGGTGGTGTTGGTGAACTGGCTGCCGATCACCTGCATGCCGTCGCCGGAGTCGCCGGCGAACCGGATGACGACGCTGTCGACGGTGTGGACGGGCTTCATGCGGATCCTTCGGGCACGTGGCCCTTTCGAGCGCCGCAGCCTAACGCGCCGACCCCCCGCTGGCGGCCGGCACCCCGAGTTGGGTAAGCTGGACCGGTGCAACCTCTCCGCGTCGCGCTCCTGGCTGATCCCGACGACGACGCGGCAGGCGAATGGGCGGCGCGGACCGGCGCGGTCCTGCTGCACCGCGGGCGGGAGCTCCTCGCGCTGCGCCCGGCCTCGCGCCCTGCCGTCGTCCACGTGCGGCGCGCGGCCGCCGGGCTGGACCGCGCGGTCGGCGCGTGCGTGCTCGCCGGGGTGCGCGCGGTGCTCGCCAGCCCGCGCGGGGATCCGCCGGCCACGCTGCCGACGCTGGAGCGCCGGGTGCACCGCTGGCTGTTCACCTCCGACGCCGCGGCGCGACCGTGGCGGGACGCGGGCATCGCCCCGGGACGCATGGCCTGCGTGGTGGATGACGCCGACCTGCCGCGCGCGCTTCGTGCCCTCTGGTCCGAAAGCGCGGCGATGGCCGGCACCCTCCCCGTGTGGATGCCGTAGGGGGTCAGCGCTTCAGCGAGTAGGTGCAGCCGCCGTCGCAGGTGCCGTCCACGCGGTCGGCGCTCACGACGGTCCCGACGCATCCGGTCACCGTGTCCCCGGCCGCGAAGGTCACCGTGTCGCCCGACACCGTGCCTGCGTAGGGCATGCCCATCGTCATGCCGCCGTGGTCGGTGTAGTCCAGCGCGATCGCGCAACCGTCGACGGCGAGATCCACGGGGGTCGTCATCTGGGGGCACACGCCGTGCCAGGCCCAGTCGGTGCCCGGGGTGAGCGTGGCGCAGGCCGGATTGCTCCCGGCGGTGTCGGTGCCAGGACTCCCGCAGGCCGCGAGGAGCATCAGGAACGTCATGGGGACGCCTCGGTCGTGAACCGTCTTACGCCGTCGTCGCCCGGCTGTCAGCCCTCCCCGTCGCACCGCGCTACGCTGCGCGGACCGGAGTCCCCATGGCGCGCACCCTCGTCCTTCCGCCCCTGCTGCTCCTCGCCGCGCACACCGCCGCGTGCCAATCCCCGGCCGACCAGGAGCCCGTGGGAACACCCCCTTCCGAGGACTCCCCGGTGCCGGTGTCGCCCATCCAGGCCTGCAACGCCCGCGACGTCATGCCCGACACCGACCCCGACCCCACGCGCGTGGAGGTGGACCTGCGGGCGTCGGACGTCGCGTGGGATCCCGGCACCGGTACCCCGCTCCTGACCGGCATGGCCTTCAACGACAGCGTGCCGGGGCCGATCCTGGAGGCCAACCTGGGCGACACCGTCACGGTGCGGTTCCAGAACGACACCACGATCCCGATGGCGCTGCACTGGCACGGTCTGCGCGTCACGCCGGAGATGGACGGGATCCAGCAGATGACGGGGGACCCCGTCGCGCCCGGCGAGCGCTTCGACTACGTCTTCACGCTCCGGGACGCCGGATTTTACTGGTTCCACACGCACATGGACACGGCCTCGACCATCGAGGCCGGGCTCCAGGCGCCGATCATCGTCCATGCGCCGGGGGAGACCGCGCCCGACTGCGACCTTCCGCTCGTGCTCGACGATGTGCTGCTCGACGAGGACACGCGGCAGATCGCGCCGCCCGACACCGACATGATGCGGATCATGGGCCGACTGGGCAACCTGCTGATGGCAAACGGCCAGGCCGGTCGGCGCATCGCGTGGACCGCCGGCCAGACCACGCTCCTCCGGCTCGTGAATTCCAGCAACGCGCGCATCTGGGACGTCGCCCTGGAGGGCCACACGATGCGCGTCGTGGGCAGCGACGGCGGGTTCCTGGAGACGCCCTACGACGTCGAGCGCGTGCGCCTCTCCCCCGGCGAGCGCGTCATGGTCGTGGTCGAGGCCACCGGGGAGCCGGGCCGCTCCTACCGCCTCATGAACCGTCGCGTGCAGCTGCACGAGCACGGCGGCCACATGGTCGAGGTCGACCCCATGGGCGACGGGGAGAACCCCGTCCTCACCTTCGTCTACGACGAGGGCCAGGTCACGGGCTCGGGCTGGACGCAGCCGACGCCGGACGCACCGTCATGGACCTCCCCGCCCGCAGTCTTCGGCCACGGGTGGCTGCTGGAGGAGGACATGATGGCGGGCACCGTGACCCTGGACGGCGCGGCGTGGCCCGACGGAGAGAGGGTCACCGTCACCGCCCACGTCGACACCACCTTCACGGTGGAGAACGCCAGCGAGATGCACCATCCCTTCCACATCCACGGCAACCGCTTCCAGGTGCTCGACGACGGGCACGGTGTCCCGACGCCGGGGTGGAAGGACACCTTCGACATCCCGCCGCGCAGCACGGTCACCCTCGCGTCCGCGCTGGACAACCCCGGCGAATGGATGGTGCACTGCCACATCCTGGAGCACGGCGACGAGGGCATGGCCGGCATGATGCTCGTGGCGGAGGAGGGCAGCCACGACGCGGCGCCCCATGGCCACGGGGCGCGTTAGCGTCCCCGCACGATGAAGCGGCGCCTGCTCGACTGGATCGTGTGTCCCGCCTGCGCCGGGCCGTTCGAGCTGACCGTCACCCGCGCCGAGCACCGGCCCACGTGGTCCGGCGCGTGGACCGCGGCGGACTCCCCCGGCAGCCGCGTCGAGGAGATCCTCGAGGGCTCCCTCGCGTGCACCGCCTGCGGTGCGGACCACGCCGTCACGGACGGCATCCCGCGGCTGATGCGGGGCGACTCGGCCGAGGGGCCGGCCACCGGTCATCGCTGGACGAAGTTCGACGAGGCCGTGCCCGCCTACGAGGCACTGCTGCGCGAGCTGATCGCGCCGCTCGGCCCGGACGATCTGCTCGGCGCACGCGTGCTCGACGCCGGATGCGGCTTCGGCCGGCACGCCTTCTACGCCGCGCGCTGGGGTGCCGAGGTCTTCGCCATCGACAGCAGCGCCGAGGCCGTGGCCTCCGCCCGCCACAACCTCGACGGACAGCCCCGTGCCCACGTGATCCAGGCGGACGCGGGGGCCGCGCCGTTCCGTCCCGGGACCTTCGGCGTGGTGTTCGCCTTCGGGCTGCTCCACCACGTCCCGGAGCCGCGACGCACCTTCCGCGACCTCGACGCGCTCGTGGCGCCCGGCGGCCGCCTGCTCACGTGGGTGTGCGGGCCGCGCCAGGGCGTCGTGCGCGTGGCGACGGGCGCCCTGCGGGGCGCGGCGGCGACGCTCGAGCCGGAGCACCTCTACCGGATGAGCCAGGGCCTCGCGGGGGTCCTGCGAGTCATCTCGCACGCGCCGCAGCACCTGGCCGACGTGGTCCCCGGCGCCCGGGCGGTCGTCACGCACCTGCCCGTCCACGATCACTGGCGCTGGCCCTTCGACGTCGTCGTGGCCGACATCTACGACCGCCTGCGGGTGCCGCTCACCACCACCCTCACCGGCGAGACGCTCGAGGGCTGGTACGGCGACGCCGGCTACGCGGACATCGAGGTCACCCGCCGGGTGCGCAACACGGAGACCTTCATCGGGCGCGGCACGCGCCGGTAGGAGCCGCCCTTGGCCGAGGATCTTCCCCTGGGGCGGGGGGCCGCGCCCCCCGCAACGCCCCCCGCCGTGCCCGCAGGCCCCGTGCGCGGCGAGGACCGCATCGCCAGCCTGATTCCGTTCGGGCTGGGCGCGCAGAAGCCCCACCATCTCCTCGAGATGCTCGAGGTGCTGTGGGAGAACGCCGACAGCCTGCCCTACGCCTGGCGCATCCTGGACCAGGGCGTCTGCGACGGCTGCAGCCTGGGCCCGCGCGGGCTCAAGGACGACGTGGTGGACGGCATCCACCTGTGCACCACGCGCCTGCGGCTCCTGCGTCTCAACACGATGCCCGCGCTGCAGGACTCGGATGTCGCCGACATCGCGCGGCTGCGTGCGATGGACAACGGGCAGCTCCAGGCGCTCGGGCGCGTGGCCCACCCCTACGTCCACCGTCCCGGCGAACGCGGATTCACGCGCATCTCCTGGGACGAGGCGCTCGCGATCGGCGGGGCCGCGCTGCGGGGCACCGACCCGCGCCGGCAGGCGTGGTTCGCCACGAGTCGCGGCATCACGAACGAGACCTACTACACCTTCACGAAGGCCGCGCGGCTGTGTGGCACCAACCACGTCGACCTCTGCGCGCGGCTGTGCCACCAGGCGTCCGTCGCGGGGCTGAAGGCCACCATCGGCATCGGCGCGGCCACGTGCTCGCTGGCGGACTGGATCGGCACGGACCTGCTGCTGCTGTGGGGCGCCGACATCGCCAACAACCAGCCGGTCACGATGAAGTACCTCGCGCACGCCAAGGCCGCCGGGACGCGCGTCGTCGTCATCAACCCGGTGCGGGAGCAGGGGCTGGAGCGCTACTGGGTGCCGAGCCTGCCGAAGAGCGCGGTGTTCGGGACGCGCATCCAGGACGACTTCGTGCAGGTGAAGGTGGGCGGCGACCTGGCGCTCGTCCACGGGATCCTGAAGGTGCTCGCCGAGCGGGACGCGGTGGACCACGCCTTCGTCGCCGCGCACACCACCGGCTGGGAGGCCCTGCGCGACCACGTCCTCGCGACCCCGTGGGAGGCGCTGGAGGCGGAGAGCGGCGTCGATCGCGCGACGATCGCGCACCTCGGCGACCTCTGCGCGCGTGCCCGCACGATGATCAGCGTGTGGTCGATGGGGCTCACGCAGCACGTGTTCGGCACGGAGAACGTGGAGGCCGTGGCGGCGCTGCACCTCGCGCGCGGGATGATCGGGCGCCCGAAGACCGGCGTGGTGCCGATCCGCGGGCACTCCGGGGTCCAGGGCGGCGGCGAGTGCGGCGTGTCGCCCACCACGCTCCCCGGCGGCGTGCCGCTGGACGACGTGTCGGTGGCTGCCTTCGATGCCCACTGGGGCGCCGCGGACCACGGCCACGCCATCCCGCGCTGGACCGGCCGCAGCACGATGCGCATGGTCGAGGCGATGGGGCAGGGCGAGGTCGACGTGCTCTACAACCTCGGCGGCAACCTGCTCGCCGTGCTGCCCGATCCGGACTGGGTGCGGGACGCCTTCGCGCGTGTGCGCGTCCGCATCCACCAGGACATCGTGTTCAACACCTCCACGGTGCTGGAGCCCGGCGAGGTCGTGCTCGTCCTGCCCGCGCAGACCCGCTACGAGCAGCGCGGGGGCGGCACGAGCACCAACACCGAGCGCCGCGTGCGCTTCAGCCCCGAGATCCCCGGCCATCCGGTCGTCGGGGAATGCCGCCCCGAGTGGGAGATCCCGTGCCAGCTCGCGGCGGCCGCGTGGCCGGAGCTGGCGGGTGCGCTGACCTACGGGGAGGCCGGCGACGTGCGCGCGGAGATGGAGCGCACCATGCCGCTGTACGCGGGGATCGCGGGCCTGGAGAAGGCCGGGGACTGGATCCAGTGGGGCGGGCCGCTGCTGTGCACGGACGGGTTCCCCGGCGTGCCGGAGGGCCGCGCGCGCTTCGTGGTCCACACGCGGCCGCGCGTGGAGGTCCCGGAGGGGTGCTTCTACCTCACCACGCGCCGCGGCAAGCAGTTCAACTCCATCGTGCTCAAGGACCACGACGCGGTCCACGGCGGCTACCTGCGCACCGACGTGCTGATCCACCCGGCGGACCTCGCGGCGCTGGGCTTCGCCGACGGGGACGCCGCGCGGCTCTCCAGCGAGATCGGCACGATGGACTGCCGCCTGCGCGCCTCCGACATCCGCCGCGGCGTGCTGCAGGGCTACTGGCCGGAGTGCAACGTGGTGATCGGGCGTCGGCTGGACCCGCGCAGCGAGGAGCCGGACTACAACGCGCCCGTGCGCATCCTGCCCGCGGGCCGCTGAACGGGCGTCAGCGGGGCGGCACCGCGGGGTCGGGCGTCGCCGAGAGGTCGATCTCCACGATCGTGACACGGGGCGGTGGATGCGTCAGCTCCCATCCGAACGCGGCCGTGGCCAGGACGAGTCCGAGCAGGATGAACGCGGCGAACGCCGGCGGAGCCCCCACGCGCCGTCGCGTGCCGATGTCCTCGAAGAGCCGCCGTTCCTCGTGCACGTCCATCCGTATCGCGGGCCGAGCGTGCGGCGAAGCCGATCAGCGCCCGGCGGCGGTGTCCGTGGGGCTGCCGATGCCGTCGCAGTCCACCGCGGCGGACTCGTCCGCGTCGATCTGCTCGCGCAGGGAGATCTCGCACTGGTCCTGGAGCGCGGGGTCCGCGGAGGCGTACTCGGTGCGGCATTGGTCGCAGTCGAAGCCGTCCCCGGCGTGGCAGGCGCACATGTAGTTGCAGTAGTCGTCGCAGGGGCCGGCCGCGGTGGGGAGGCACCCGAGGAACGTGGCGAGGAGGAGCGTCGTCATGGGCGTCTCCTAGCGCGGAGGCGCGCGGCCCGCGAGGCGGCCCTAGCCGCGCTCCCAGGCCCGGATGGCGTCGAGGAAGGGCACCCCGAAGCGTCGGACCCGCTCCGGCCCCATCCCGTGCACGCGGAGGAGCGCGGGGCGCGTGGTGGGGCGCTGCGCCGCCAGGTCCTCCAGCGTGCGGTTGGGCGCGACGACGTAGGCGGGCACGTCCTCCGCGCGGGCCAGGCGCGTGCGCACGTCGCGAAGGTGCACGAGGAGGTCGCCGGCCACGGCCTGCGGCGTGGTGGGTCGGACGGTGCCCGCGGCCGCCACGGCCTGCCCCAGCGGCATGTGCATGCGGAAGTCCTCCGCGCGCTGGAACATCACGTCGCGGCCGAGCTTCGTGAGGCCCACGACCGCGAAGCTGCGCGAACGGCCCTCGATCTCCCGGGTGACGGTGTCCCGCGCCAGTGCGCCCGCGCGCACCAGCTCCGCCAGCACCGATTCGACCTCCTTCTGCGTGAGCTGCCGAAGGATGCCGAAGGTGGGAAGGCGCTCAAAACCCCACGCCGTCACGCTTGCATCGCGGCTCCCCGTCAGCACCCGCGCGACGAGCGCCGGGGAGAACGGCTGCTCCATGCGCGCCATGCAGGAGAGCACCTTGCGCACGACGACCTCCTCGTCGGGGGCGAGCGGGCGCGGTGCCGCGGCGATGGGGCGCCCCTCGCGGCATCCGTCGCAGGCGCCGCAGCGCTCCCAGGTGCGGGAATCTCCGAAGTGGTCGAGGATGTGGCGGCGCCGGCAGCCCGCCCGGCCGTAGTCGATCATCGCCTGGAGCTTGCGCAGCTCCCGCTGGCGACGCTGACGCATGCGCGCCTCGTCGAGCTCGAGCGGCGCGCCGGGGCGCAGGATCTCCACGCCGCCCGCGCGCTCGGGCGCGGCCCAGGTCAGGACCTCTCGCTCCTCCAGCCCGCGGAGGGCGGCGAGCACCTGCTCGCGGGAGAGATCCAGCTCCTCCGCGAGGCGATCCGGCCAGGCGCCCAGCGTCTCTCCGGCCTGCGGCGCGCCCGACGGGGCCGGGGGCGTTGCGGGGGGCGGCCCGAGCCCCCCGCCCCAGGCAGAAGACGATCCACGCGCCTGGAGCGCCATGTCGCGAAGGTGCGCGTAGACGCGTCCGCGCAGGCCGGTGGTCTCGCCGGTGCGCCCGGTGAAGGTGACGAGGCCGGGGCGGTCGGTGGGGGCGACGCGGCGCGTCCAGCCCTCGCGCTGCAGCACGCCGAGGCAGCTGGAGACGGCGCGCTCGCCGCCCTCGTCGGGCAGCACGCGGGCGAGAGACTCGAGGGTGGCGAACACCGGGCTGTGGCCGCGGCCGTCGAGCTCCCGCCACAGCGCGTGCACCCACGCCGCCGGCGGGTGGGCGGAGTCGATGAAGAACTCCTGCGTGCGGCGGTCCTCCT
>JBDLRI010000019.1:0-26347 GCA_039800105.1 Pseudomonadota bacterium | reverse complement strand
CCGCCTCCGCCTGCGCACGCGCGCGCGCCCGTTCCGCCGCCGCCCGGGCCTGCGCCGCCTCCGCCCGGGCCTGCGCCGCCTCCGCCTGCGCACGCGCGCGCGCCCGTTCCGCCGCCGCCCGGGCCTGCGCCGCCTCCGCGCACGCCGCGGACACGCGTGCGATCAGTGCGGTGCGGCGGGCCTCGAGGCGCGTGAGCTGCGCGGTGTCGGCCTCGCCCGCACCGCGCGCGTCGTGCCGGCACTTCTTGGAGCAGTAGGGGTACGCGCTGGCCTCCGCGGCGGCGGGGTCCTCCAACACCGCCACCAAGCCGGTGAGCGCGCCTTCCGCCTCCGTCCACTCGGCCTCCGCCTCCGTCCAATCGTCGTCGTCCCACGAGTCGTTGCCGGCATACAGCTCCGCGAGGTCCTCGAGAGCCTCATCGGTATCGACGCACGCCGCGAAAATGGCGTGGGTATGCGACTCGCCGCACCACGGGCACCGCGTGGCACGTCGCCGCGAATCCTCGTCGGCCGCGCGCCGGGCGGCCTGTTCCATCTGCTGGGCCTGTTCCGCCGCATGCGCGCGGGCTGCGTCTTCGGCGGCGCGCGCACGTTCGTTCTCGAGCGCCGCTGCGGCCTCCACGGCTCGCTCGAGCTCCATGCGTTTCCGCGCCAGGTCGGTCTCTCGCTGTTGCTCCCGTTGCTCCCACTTCCGCTCCCGGGCGGCACGGTTCGTGGCGTCGATCAGCTTGTCGTTGCGCGCACACGCGGGGCACGTATAGCGCGATCCGCCGCCGCGCATCGGGTTCCACTCGAAGGTGGTGCCGCAGCTCGAACAGTGCCCCTGCATGGTCCCTACTTCGTGACCTTCACGATCGCGCAGGTCACGCCGAGCGTCTCCTTCGCGCCGCCGCAGGTCTTGCTGCGGTCGAAGAACACCGCGTGGATGCCCGGCTCGTTGAACGGCACGGCGGTCTCCCAGCGCACGGCGCCCTTCTCGCCGGCCGCGCCCGGCAGCGTGGCCTGCTTCTTCCAGTCCACGTAGAGGTCAGCCTCGTAGGTGCAGCCCTCCGCGGCCTTCGTGCCCTTGGGCAGCACCGCGGCGAAGGTGACCGGACCGGGCGCCACCTCGCCCAGGCGGCCCTTGGGGTCGGCCGGGTCCACGGCCCACGCGCCGTCCACGTCCTTGCAGGACTGGAACACGAAGGACTCCTGGGTCTGCGCGAAGCGCCCGGCGCCGATCTGGTTCTCGAACTCCGCGACCTTCCCGTCCACCATCGTGACGTACTTGTCCTGCACCGCGAGCTGGCAGCTCGACGGGTCCACGGAGAGGATGAACTTCGAGCGGATCTTGTTGTTCGGGCTGTTGTCGACCTGGCGCTGGCGCTCCTTCTCGGCGCCCTTGAGCTTCTTCAGCATGGTGTTGACGTCGCCCGCGACCTTCTCCAGCTCCGCCTGCGGAAGCCCCGTGGCGGCGGCAACCGCGGCCGGGTCGCACACGCCGTCGTGCGTGGCGGCCCAGGCCTTGCAGAACGCGTCGGCGTGCAGGTCGCTCTCGACGCAGGTGCCGACCTTGCCCTCCACGGTGCAGGTGTAGTCGTACACGTCGCCGGCCGAGGCCGCGGTGTACTTGGCGGTGAGCGCGCCCGCCGACCCGTCGAAGCGCATGCGCGCGATGGGGCTCGGCTTCGGATCGCCCATGGGCTGCGGCGCCAGGTACACCCAGATGCTCCCGGGCAGGGTCTCCAGCGTCACGGCGCAGGAGGGCGCCTCGGCAGCGGGAGGCTCCGCGGGCGGGGGCGTGGAACAACCGACGAGGGCGAGGGCGAGCACGAGACGCATGGACACTCCGGATTCGCCGCGTTCTCCCACCGTGCCGCGCGGAAGTCAAGCCCCGGCGGGGGGCGTTGCGGGGGGCGGCAGCCCCCCCGCCCCAGGAACAGCCCCACCTCCGGTTCACGATCTCTTGGCAAGTCGCCCGGTGGATCGACGGGAGGCTTTCTGCTAGGGTGGTCCGGTCCGCGGGGGCCCCGTCCCCGCCCACACCCACGTCCACACACAGGGAGTTCGAACGGATGTCTAGTCTCGCAGAGTTCTACAAGGAGGGAGGTTCCATCCTGTTCGGCACCGGTCTCGGTGGCTTCCTGGGCGGCATGGACTTCATCAGCATCTGCGGCCTGACCGCCCTCGGCATCAGCATCGAGCGCACCAAGGTGCTCTGGATGGACTCCTCCGAGGACAAGGACGCGCTCCTCACCGGCGTGAACCAGCACATCATGAAGGGCGACGTGCCCGGCGCGATCCGCTTCCTGTCGACGCAGCCGAAGCAGGGCCCCATCACGCGCATCCTCGTGGCGGGCCTCAAGAAGGCGCACCGTCCGGACAAGGAGATCCAGGCGGCCCTCGACCAGGCCTCCCTCTCCGAGGTCCCGCGCATCGAGGCCCGCACCGGCTACCTGGCCGTGCTCTCGAACGCCGCGACGCTCTTCGCGCTCCTCGGCACCATCACCGGCCTCATCAAGACCTTCGGCGGCGTCGCCGGCGTGTCGGCCGAGAAGAAGGCGGCGATGCTCTCCGCGGGCATCTCCGAGGCCATGCACTGCACGGCCTACGGCCTCGGCACCGCGGTGGTGTTCCTGATCGTCTACGCCGTCATCCAGGCGAAGACCCAGCACATCCTCGAGGCGATCAACGAATCCGTCGTGGCCGAGATCAACTTCGTGCTCGAGAGCCGCGCTGCCAAGCAGGGCGGGGCTCAGGCGGTCTGATCCATGGGCGTCTCGGTCGAGGGAGGCAAGGGCCGTGGCAAGTCCATGGGCGTGGACCTGAACCTGGTCCCGTTCATCGACTTCCTGTCGTGCCTGCTCGCCTTCCTGATGATCACGGCCGCGTGGAACCAGATCGCGGCGATCGAGATCGAGCAGAGCATCTCGCCGCCCGATCCGAACGCCCCGCCGCCCGAGAAGGAGCCGCTGCCGCCGCTCACGGTGCACGTCCGCGCGGACGGGCACTGGATCGCGCGCAAGGCCACCGAAGGCGTGAACATCCCCAGGGTGGGCGAGTCCTATGACTACGCCCGCCTCGAGGAGGTCATGCGCAAGGACCGCGAGACCTACCCGAAGGGTCACCCGCAGGAAGAAGAGTCGAACATGATCGTCATCAACACCGACGACGGCGTGTCGTACGACGAGATGATGCGCGTGCTCGACATGAGCCGGGAGATCGGGTACCCGAAGACCCTGCTTGCGGGCGGGGCGCCGGGCACGACGGTGGACGGCCCTCCGGCCGCTCCCGCGGGAGGAAAGTGAGATGCCGGTCGTCACCCCGGGTCGTCGTCCTGCCTACCCGCCGATCGGGCGCCTGCGCGCCAGCTCGCTGTCGGGCGGCAAGAAGAGCGGCTTCGTCAGCCTGAACCTGACTCCGATGGTGGACATGTTCACCATCCTCGTCATCTTCCTCATCCAGATGTTCTCGTCGGACACCGTCACGGTGACCGAGGACGTCCAGGTGCCCAAGGCCGTCTCCGGCGCGAAGCTGGAGGAGGCCGGCACCCTGCTCGTCGTGAACAAGGACGGGCAGATCACGGTCGTGAACGCAGTGGTCCCCGAGACCGAGCTGGGCGCGCCCACGGACGTGCTCATGCCCGGCGTGTCCGAGCGGCTCAAGAAGATCCGCGAGGCCGACGAGGACCTGAAGAAGCGGCTCGGTACGCCGCGCGACATGGAGAAGCCCTACGAGGGCATCCTCATCGTGCAGGCGGACGTGAAGGCGGACTTCAAGGTGGTGCGTCGCGTGCTGTTCAGCGCCAACGACGCCGGCTGGGCGAAGATCAAGTTCGTCACGCTGCCGGACAGCGAGAAGGCATCCTCGCAGCTGGCGGCGGAGAAGGCCGCCGAGGAGTGAGCGGGCCACGGAGCGGGCGGTGATGCCGCTCGCGACCGCATGGGCCGAGGTGGAGCGCGCCGTGGCGGAGACCGCGAGGTTTCCCCCCGGCGCGCTCTCGTTCGTGGACTGGGCCGCGGTCGAGCGCGGGGAGCTCGCCGTGTCCCGCGGGGCGGTCACCGTGGCCGTCGGCAGGGTGCGCGCGCCCCGCACCGCCGTCTGGCTCGCGATGACCCACGACACGCCCGCCGCCCGCCTCCGTGGCCTCGTCGAGCGCGCGCTCGTCGGCCGCTGGGGCGCGTCGACCAAGCGGCTGTACCAGCGCATCGACCTTCCGTGGCCGGTGCAGGACCGCCACTGGGTCATCGAGTCCCGCACGAACCTGGCGCTTTCGGCGCGGGCGCCCTCGGCCTGGGAGCGGGCCTGGACGACGGTGCCCGCGGCCCTTTCCGGCACCCGCGACGCGGACCCGGACCCGGCAGCGTGGGATGCCGCGGCCGCCGTGCCACGCAACGACGGCGCCTGGCTCCTCGTCGACGCCGGCCCGGACGCCACGCTGGCGGTCTACCGGGTCGCGGTCGACCTCGGCGGCGCCGTGCCGACGGCCGCGGTGTCCGGCTGGACCGCACGAAGCCTCGAGGAGGTGTACCGCACGCTCGAGTCCGACGCGCGCGCGCTGGCGTCCCACGGGGAAGCGGGCTGCACGACCCAGCCGGGCGGGGACGGGCGGCCGATCCCGTGTGGGCCGCGATGATCGCGATCCTGCTGACCCTCGTCGCGGCGCACGCCCACCCCGGCGGCGGGGCAGGCGGCCTGCGGGGAGAGGTCGGGCAGCGCACGGAGCTCCGCGTCGGTCCGGACGCCGTGCGACTCGTCTACGTGGCAGACGTGCCGCGGCTGCGGCTGTACCGGGAGCTTCAGGAGCTGGCGGGCCTTCGCGCATCCGGGATGACCCCCGACGCCGATCCCGCGGAGCGGCTTCCCGAGCGGCTCCGGGAGCTGCGCGCGGGACTTTCGGTCGCCTTCGACGGACAGCCGCTGCCGCTGCGGGAGGAGGCGGTCGAGGTCCCGCTCCGCCCGGGCGATGCGGGCTTCGTGGAGCTTCGGCTCGCGGGCTCGGCGGCGCTTCCACGCCCCGAGGGAGAGCTGGTGGTACGGCTCGGGAACTGGCCCGACGAGGAGGGTTGGTTCGCCCACCGCGTCGAGGTCGACGGGACGATGGTCGTCACCGGCAGCTCCCTCGTCCGCACGCGCCCCGACGGCCGCAGCGAGAGCCTCCACGACGCCTGGATCCGCGACGGACACCTGCGGGAGCTTCGGGTGCGCGTGCGTCCGGCGCGCTGGAACGAGCGCGCCGGCGGGGCGCATCCGCTGCCCGCGCGACTCGCCGACACCGCCGGCACGCCGCTGTGGGCCCACGCCCTCGGGGTCGGACTGCTCGTCGTGTCCGCCGTCGCGGGGCGGCGACTGGGACGCCGGGCGCGTGCCCAGGGGTCGCCGGACACCCTGCCGTGAGCCCGCGGGCGACGGGCGGACGGGACCTGGGTCTCGTCGGACTCCAGCTGGTCGGCCGCGGCCTCGGGGTGGCCCGCGAGATGGCGGTGGCCGCCGTGTTCGGCGCCGGGCCGGCCACCGACGCCTACCACGTGGCGTTGCGCGTCCCGAACCTGCTGCGCGAGGCCCTCGTCGAGGGCACCCTTCCGAATGCGCTGGTCCCGGCGCTCGCCCGCGCCGAGGCGGAGGGCGGAACGACGCGGGCCCGCGCCACCGTGGATTCTGCGGCGGGATGGCTGCTTGTCGTGCTGGCCACCGTGACCGCCGGCCTGTTCGTCGGTGCGCCGCTCCTCGTGGACGCCACGAGCGGCTGGACCGACCCTGCCGCGCGCCAGCACGCCACGACGCTGGCGCGCTGGGCCAGCCCGATGCTCGCGGGGCTCTCGGCGGCGCAGCTGGCCGCCACGGTGCTCACGGCCCGCGACCGCCTGCTCGCACCCGCTGCGAGCGCGCTGGCGCTCAACGGGGCCGTGCTCGCGGGTGCCGTCGCGGCACCGGGGCTGGAGACACGCACGGGGATCCCCGCCCTCACGACGCTTGCGGTCGCGACGGCGGCGTCCGGCTTCGTGCAGTTGGCCCTGCTCGTGCCCGCGCTGCGACGGCTGGGTGCCTGGCCCCGACCGCGGCTGCGCGCCGACCCGCACCTCGGGGATGCGCTGCGCGCCGCACGTCCCGCGCTCCTGGGCGTGGCCGCCGTGCAGGGCACGCTGCTGCTCGAGACCCGCTGGGCCGCCGCGGCCGGACCGGGAGTGCTGACCCAGCTCACGATGGCGTTCCGGCTGGTCCAGGTGCCGCTGTCGGTCGTGGCGGGGAGCGCCGCGATGCTCGCGCTGTCGGGCGTTTCCCGCGCCCGGGCGCAGGGAGACACCGACGCCCTGCGCGCGCAGGTCACGCGCGCCCTGGTGCTCAACGCGGCCGGTGCCGCCGCCTGCGCCGTGGGGCTGGGGATCCTGTCGGAGCCGCTGTGTCGGCTGCTCTTCCAACGCGGAGCCTTCGACGCCGCGGCCGCCGCTGGCACCGCGACCCTGCTGCGCGGCTACGCGTGGGCGACGGTGTTCATCTGCCTGCACCGGGTGCTCGGCCCGACGCTCCACGCGCTGGGTCGGCCGGGCGCCGTGGCGGGAGCGGCGGGCGCGGCGCTGGTGCTGAAACTTCCGCTGCTCGTGGCCCTCGACCGTTGGGCGGGCCTGGGGGCCGCCGCGATCCCCGCGAGCCACGCGCTGACGGCGGCGGGCGAGTGCGCCGTCCTGCTGTGGGTCGCGCGGGACGCGCTGGAACTTCCGGCGCTCGGGCGGGACCACCTGCGCGCGGGCCTCGCCGCAGGCGCGCTCGGCGTGGTCGCGTGGGGCCTGCGCGACCACGCGCACGTGGGGATCGTGGTCGGTGCCTCCGGGGCCGCGTGGGCCGCCGTGATGGGCGCGACCGGCCTGGCCGCCGACCTGCGCGGCGCTCCACCGCCCGGACGGGGGGCGTTGCGGGGGGATGCCCCCCCGCCCCATGCGGATGACGGACGATAGGCGCCGCACATGGCCCTGCGCTTTCCCGAGCTGGACCCGGCACGATGCACGCCCTGCGGCGCCTGCGAGGTGGCCTGCGTGTCCGCGCGGACCGGACGCACGGATCTGCGTCCCGACGACGTGGTGGTGCTGGAGCAGCGCAGGCTGGCGATCCGCGTGGTGGCCGACGTACCGGCGCTCTCCGTGTGCGTGCACTGCCAGGACTCGCCCTGCGTGGCGGTGTGTCCGCACCACGCGCTGCTGCGATACCCCGATGGGCGCGTGGAGCTGCGCGAGGACCGCTGCACCGGCTGCGGGACCTGCGTGAGCGCGTGTCCCTACGGCGCCATCCGCCGGGTGAACGCGCTGGACCTCGCGATCAAGTGCGACGGCTGCGAGGGTGCCGGGGTCGAGCCCGCCTGCGCCCCGGCGTGCCCGACGCAGGCGTTGTCCATCGTTGACGGCCTCCCGACGCGCCGATAGCCCCGCTGCATGGCTTCCCGCATCGAGCTGCGCTGCTTCAATTACCTCGACGTCCTCCAGCCGCAGACCGCGGCGTTCCTCGCGACGGTGAGCCGCGGGTACATGCCGCTCAAGCGGCAGGCGGCCGTGTTCTTCGAGGTCGCCCCCGGCATGGACGTCAACGTCGTCACCGACATCGCGCTCAAGCAGACCTCCTGCACGCCGGGCATGCAGGTCGTGGAGCGGCAGTTCGGCTGCCTTCAGCTCCAGCACGACGACCAGGGCCAGGTCCGCGCCGCCGGCGACGCCGTGCTCGACGCCCTCGACCTCACGCCGCAGGATCGCCTCCGCCCGCGCGTCGTGAGCAGCCAGACCATCACCGGCATCACCGGCTACCACGCGCAGATCACCAACCGCATGCGGCACGGCAACATCATCGACGAGGGCCAGACGCTGTGGATCCTCGAGTGCCACCCCGCCGGCTACGCGCTGCTCGCCGCGAACGAGGCCGAGAAGGCCGCCCGCGTCGAGATCCTCGAGATCGTGGCCTTCGGCGCCTTCGGCCGCCTGTACCTGGCGGGGGGCGAGGAGGAGATCGCGCAGGCCGCGCGCGCCGCCGTCGCAGCCCTCGAAGCCCTGGACGGGCGCCCCAACGAGGGCCCCGGCGCCGCGTTCTACTGACCTCCGCGGCCACGTGCCGCACGGGAGTGCCCATGCGCCTGCTTCCCCTGCTCCTCGTCCTTCCCGCGCTCGGCGGCTGCGCCAGCGAGTGCGACGATCCGACCCGCGTCGAGGGCACCTGGGCCGTGTGGCACCACCTCACCAACGTCGGCGCCGAGGGCGGCGCGACCGTGGACGAGGCGTACCCGTCCTACGAGGTGTTCGCGAACGGCTGGTCCCGCTGGGAGATCACCTGGTCCAAGGGCAGCACGGGAAGCATCGAGATCAAGGACGCCGCGGAGCGTGCCGGGGCCTACGGCGAGCCGATCGCGCAGAATTACCAGGTGACGATGAAGTCGGCCGAGGACAACTGCAACCGGATCGCCCTGAGCTTCGCGAGCGAGTTCGCGACCGTGTCGCGCACCAACCACGTGTTCACCTACGTGGCCGACCTCACCTGGACCGGGGACGCGTTCGCCGGCACCTACACCTACGATGACACCTGGTCGGGCAACGGGCTGACCGGCGCGCTCACCGGCGGGGTCGGGGAGCTCCGGGCGGTGCGCCAGGACGAGGGCTTCGAGACGGGCTTCGCCCGCTGACGCCGCTCTCCGCGGCCGGTTAGGCCGGCGCGCATGTACAACCTGCTCATCGCCGGGGGGGCCGCGCTAGTCGCCTTCGGCGTCGGTTTCGTGGCGGCCGGATGGGTCGCGGGCGTCGTGCCCGCGCTGCTGGCGTTCGTGGTGGTCTTCCTGCTGCTGGCGCGCAGGACGAACCGTGCGGTCGAGGCGCTCGCCGCCAGCGCCATGGCGCGGCTACAGGCGGGCGACGCCGCGGGCGCCCGCGCCACGCTTGAGTCGGGTCTTCCGCTCGGGAAGTGGCAGGTGCTGGTCGAGGCGCAGCTTTACGGGCAGATCGGCCAGCTCGACGCCATGCAGGCCGTGGGACTGCTGATGCAGCGGCAGCTCACCGCGGCGGACGCGGCCTTCGACTCGGCGACGACCGCGCTGGCGCGGAGCTGGTCGCGCGACTGGCGTTCCCGGGCCATGCTCGGCGTCGTGCACCAGCGACGCGGCCGCCACGATCAGGCCGTGTCGGTGCTGGAGGAGGCGAGCGCCGCGGGCTCCGGTGAGCCCCTGTTCTGGGGCTTCTACGCGTGGGTGCTCAACGAGGCGCGCGAGCGGGACCGCGCGCTGGCGGTCATCGGTCGCGGGCTGGCGGCGAACGCCGGGAACAAGGCGCTGGTCGCGATCCAGGAGGCGCTCTCGAACCGGCGACGCCCGGATTTCGGCGCCGCGTTCGGCGATCCCTGGTACCAGGTGTTCCCGGACCAGATGAGCCAGGAGCAGCTCGTGACGCTCTACGAGCAGACCACCGGCAAGAAGGTGCCGCCCGGCGCACGCATCGGGTCGCCGGGGCCGGTGCGGCCCGGCAAGACGCCGCCTCCTCCACGGCGTTGAGCCCGCGGGCGACGCCGGACGCGTCGTGAGCCGCGAACACGTTTGAGTACGTTTTCGTCCGAATTTCGACCCGAGTCCGACCCGTAGCGTCTCCTCGGTGCAGGATTCTGCGGTCAATCGCACCGGAACGTGCACATGCGGCCCCGGAATCCGCCTCCGCGTGCCATCGCCCCGTTACATGGCCTGCGCGACACGACGTCGCCCATCCAACCCGGAGACCCCATGAGCATCATCGGACAGCCCGCCCCCGCCTTCGCCGGCCAGGCCGCCTTCAAGGGCGAGATCAAGAACGTCAGCCTGGAAGACTACAAGGGCAAGTGGCTCGTGCTGGTGTTCTACCCGCTCGACTTCACCTTCGTGTGCCCGACCGAGCTCGTGGCGTTCTCGGACGCGGCCCACAAGTTCAAGGAAGCCGGCTGCGAGCTGCTCGGCGTGAGCGTGGACAGCGTCCACACGCACCTCGCGTGGATGCGTACCCCGCGGTCCGAGGCGGGCGTGGGCGAGCTGGAGTACCCGCTCTTTGCCGACCTCACGAAGAAGATGTGCGCCGACTACGACGTGCTCGCGGGCGCGGTCGCCTTCCGCGGCGTGTTCATCATCGACCCGGACGGCAACGTCCAGAGCGCCACGGTCAACAACCTGCCGGTGGGCCGCAACGTCGACGAGGTGCTGCGCACGGTCAAGGCCTACCAGTTCGTCAAGAAGACCGGCAACGTCTGCCCGGCCAACTGGAAGGAAGGCGACGAGGGCATGCGCGCCACGCTCGACGGCGTGAAGTCCGTCATCGGCAAGAAGCGCCGCCGCCGCAGCGCCTGATCGCCTGACACGGCCGGAGGGCCCCGCCCTCCGGCCCCGCCTTCCCTCTCGCGCGGAGTGACCATGGCAGCGACCGACCTCGATGACCGCACCTTCGCCAAGACGCTCTCCGGCGCACCTCTGGCCGTGGTGGACTTCCACGCGGGCTGGTGCGGCCCCTGCATCATGTTCAAGCCGAAGTTCAAGCGGCTGAGCGACGACTACCCAGACGTGTCGTTCTACATGGTCGACGGGGAGAAGTCCCCGAAGGCGCGCAAGACGGTCACGATCGAGGCGCTCCCGTACTTCGCGTTCTACCGTGGCGGCGTCTTCGTCGAGGGCATCTCGACCGACCAGGAGGACGTCTTCCGCACGTTCGTCGAGCGTCTTCGGGCGGGCGCGTGAAGGCCGCCGTCGTGCGGCACCTGGCCGAACGCTACGGCATGAACGAACTGGCCGTGGGCGCCGAGGCGATCGCGGAGCACGGCGAGGACCGCCTCGGCGTCGAGGGCGAGGACCTCGGCGAGAAGCTCACCCACCTGCTGCTCGCGATGCGCATCCGCACGCGGGTCGACGCCGGCGAGGCGCTCAAGGACGCCTTCCGCGCCGAGATGGCGAACGTGCGCGAGGTCCTGACGAACGACTGAGGCGCGGTCGCTACGGCGACCCGCACCGGGTCGAGGCGAGCAGCGGCGTCGCCGCGTCCACGCTCGTGAGCCCGCCCGAGTCCGCCGTCATGAGGCGCCATCCGGCCCTCAGGCCCATGAACCCCATCATGACGGCGTCGCCGCCGTCCGTCACGGCGTTGATCCACAGCGCGGTCACGGAGGGCGGTCCGCCCTCGGCGCACACCGGCAGGATGGCGTCGCCTGCGGAGTAGGCTCCCGAACCGTCGGTGTCCGTCCACGCGGTGACGAGGCCGTAGAGACCCGACGTCGCCTGGAGCTGGAGGAACGGATCGGTCGGTACCGGATCCGGCGCGCCCGACACGGTCAGCGTCCACGTTCCGGTGGCGGGGACGTCCGCGAGCAACCGATCGGGCGCCGACTGGCCGTCGCTTCCGAGGACCACCACGTGGACGCCGTCGCCAAGGGTCCCGTCGGCCGTGCCCGAAAGCGTGAGCGACTCGGCGACGACGAGGTTGAGCGGCAGATGCAGGTCGTCCAGCGCGACCGCCGTCGGCCGCTCGCCCTCCATCGACAGCTCCAGCGCGTTCCATCCCGGCCGGTACCCTTCGGCCAGGAGCGCCTCGTCCACGTCGTCGAAGTACGCCATGACGACGCGCCCGCTGCCGAGGAACGGCTCGTCGTCATCACGGACGAGATCCCCGTCCGCATCGCGCCACAGCAGCGGCGCGTACAGCGCGAACGACAGCGCCGTGTTCTCCGGGAACGGCACGAGCGCGCCGGCGTCCGGCACCGCGCGCGGCACCTCCGCCACGCCGCCGGAGACCGCCGCGGCGAGGAGCGCCGCGCCCGGCTCCATGCCCGCCGTGTAGTCGATCGCGAACAGGGCCAGGGCGGCGTCCTCGACCGCCCCGTCCAGCGCGAAGGAGAACACGTCTCCGCCGGACGTGTCGGTCCCCGTCGACGTTGCGGTGCCGGTGGACGTGAACGTGCCACCGGTGTCGGCGGCGTCCTTGCCTCCGCACGCGGCGAGCGCGAGGAGGGTCAGCAGCGAGGGGACGACGCGGGACATCGGGAGCTCCGGGTACGGGGTGCGCCCCGGAGCATACACGGCACCGCGCGCGTCCGCATCGCAACCCTCAGTCGACGACCATGACCTCGTCCCGGGAGACCGAGCGGATGAGCGCCGCCATGGCCTCGGCGCGCGTGGGATCCTCCGCGTAGACCTGCCGAAGCTGCCCGACGAGGTCCTTGGCGCGCCGGAACGCACCGACGAGATCGCCGCCCACGTCCGTGGGCGCGTCGATGTGGAGCAGGATCGCCGCGAGCGGGCGCCCCTCGGCCCACATGCGGCCGAACGGGATCATGTCGGGGCACCAGGTGACACCGAGCCCGGTGAGCTGCTCGGCGCGCGTGACGTTGGGTCCGAAGCGGATGCGGTTGGCGTGACGCGCCAGGTCGCGGTCGGCGCCCTTCAGCGGCCGCACGCGCACGTCGCGGCCGAATTCCTTGTTGAGCGCGCAGAGCAGGCCGAAGAGCAGCTTGTCGTCGAGGTCCTCGAGCACCCCGTCGAGCACGAGCTCGGTGACGAAGATCTCCTCGACCTGCACGTGCCGCAGCACCCGGGCACCCGCGCCGAAGCTGCCGTCCGCGTCGAGGTAGCCGATGTCCTTCAAGAACGACACGCGCCCCTCGAACTCCGTCCACGAGCGGTCGCCCGCCTCCTCCGCGCGACGACGGAGACGTTCGATCGCCTTGCGCTCCTTCTTTCCGGCATCGGCGGGGAGCTGCGCCGCACGCTCCTCGGCCTCGCGGATCATGCGCTTCGCCTCGCCGCGTCGGCTCCATGTGAGGAAGCTCTTGTCGACGATCTCCCGGATGCGCTCGAGCGGGTTCGTCGCGAGGAGGTTGACGACGGAGTTGAAGGACAGCGAGAAGCTGGAGCGCACGGGTTCGGGCTCCCCGCGCAGGTAGCCCTGCAGCTGCGGCCGCATCTCCCGCCAGTCGCCGCCATCCGTGCGGATCACGACGACACCGACGTCGTCAAGGCCGCGACGCCCTGCGCGGCCGGCCTTCTGCATGAACTCCCGCGTGGTGAGCGGTCGCTGGCTCACGCCGTCGAACTTGCGGAGGCCGTCGAACGCGACCGCGCGCGCGGGCATGTTGATCCCGAGCGCGAAGGTGGAGGTGCAGTACAGCATCTTCACCAGGCGCAGCTCGTAGAGCTCCTCGACCAGCGCCTTGAACTGCACGTGGGCCCCGGCGTGGTGGTAGGCCACGCCCATCTCCAGCATCCTGCGCAGCTCCGCGTCGAGCAGGTTCGGGTTGGCCGCAGCGGCCGCGTCCAGGATGCCGCGCGCGCGCGACAGCTCCGAGTCGTCCAGCAACGGGCGACGCAGCCGGCCCGCGAGCGCCCGCGCGCACAGCTCCGTCGCCTTGCGGCTGAACACGAAGTAGAGCGCGGGCAGCAGCCCCTGGTCGCGCAGGTGGTCGAACACGTCCATGTGGCTCGTGACCGGCCCCCGCGGGCGACGGCCTCGCTCACGCCCGCCGTGACGCCCGTCGCGACCCCCGCCGTCGCGGCCCTCGCCGGCGGCCTGGGCACGCTGCCACGCGCGATCGTAGTCCTCCGGCGACAGCAGCCCCGCGTCGAGGTTGCAGACGCGGAACTGCAGCGGCACCGCCCGCTGCGTCTCCTGCACCACCTCCAGCGGTGCCCCGCGCACGCTGCCCAGCCACGCCGCGAACGCGCGCACGTTGGAGAGCGTCGCGCTCAGCCCGACGATCTGCACGTGCTGCGGAAGGTAGATGAGCACCTCCTCCCAGGTGGTGCCGCGCTCGCGGTCGTCGAGGAAGTGGATCTCGTCGATGACGACCGCGTCGAGCTGCGGCATGCCCTCGCCGGACAGCAGCATGTTGCGCAGGATCTCGGTGGTCATCACGCGGCACGGCGCGTCGCGGCGGATGACGAGATCCCCGGTGACGAGGCCGACGCGCGATTCCCCGTGGAGGCGGGCGTAGTCGCGGAACTTCTGGTTCGACAGCGCCTTGATGGGGGCGGTGTAGACCACCTCGCGCCCCCGCGCGAGGGCGCGGTCCACGACCCAGTCGGCGATCACCGTCTTGCCGGTGCCGGTGGGCGCGCAGACGAGCACGGAGGTCCCGCGCTCCAGCGCCGCGATGGCATTCTCCTGGAACGGATCGAGGGCGAGGCCGCGGTAGGTACGCATGCCCCGGGGGCTAACGCGCCGGGGCCTCGCGCATGTCCGGCACCAGCAACGCAAGCACCTCCCCGCGCGTGCCCGCGAAGGCGACCTCCACGGAGTCCCCGGCGCGGGACACGGCCGCGCGCGCGAACACGGGCGCGTGCCGGTCCTCGTAGCCGGCGCGCCGGGCGCGCCAGGCCTCGAGCACCACGGCCGCCTGGAACGCGGAGGCGCCGTCGACGCAGCCCACCCGGAACCGCAGGCACGGCGCCGCGGAGAGGTCGAGCGAGAGGGCGACCGTCCGGACGGTCCGTCGCACCACGGCGACGTGCGTGCCGGCATCGCGCAGCCGGCCGGCGAGCCGCTGGCCCTGCGCGGTGGTCGAGCCCTCGAGGGCAGGCAGGAGCTGTGCGAAGAACCGCTCGGGATGCGACGCCACGACCCACGCGTGTCCTGCCGGCACCGCGCCGTCCAATGCCGCCACGGGGGAGGCGTTGCGGAGGGGGCGTGCCCCCTCCGCCCCAGGACCATCGTGCAGCACGGCGCCGAGCGCGTACCGCGCCGCGCCGACGCCCACCGCGCCGCGCCACGCGGGCGCATGCGCCGGAAGGCCGGAGATCCACCCCGCCACCCGTCGCAGCCAGGCGTCCGCGTCCGCATCGGCGTCGTCACGCCGGCCGACGAGCACGGTCGCCGAGGGCGGCAGCGCGTCGACATCCGCCGGATGCACGGCCACGGAGGTGGACAGCGCCCCGGACCCGCCCGCGCCGGCCGCCACCGCGCCCCGCAGCACCTGCAACGAACGTCGGAACACGCGCGATCCCCTCCCCCGCCGCTCCGTATCACGACCCTCGACCGGCGCCCCCGTTCCGGGGTACACTGCCCGTGAGGGTTCCCGCATGGCCAAGCCCCCCGTCCCCCGCACCGAGCGCGGCGGCGCCTCGCGCACCGCCGACCGGCTCGCCGCGCGCGCCGACCGCGGCACCTTGCGGCGGCAGGCCATGTCCGACGGGGGCGAGGTCTTCACCGGCACCACGGCATCGCGCTCGCTCGAGGCGATCGGTGCGCGCGCCATGACGGTGGATCGCAGCATCATCGTGGCGGACGACTTCGATCCGAACAAGCCCGAGGACCAGGCGCTCTACGCGCACGAGAAGTACCACCTCGACCATTCCGGCGGCGAGGGCTCGCACGCGGAGCGGGACGCCGAGGAGATCGCCGCGCGCGCCGTGGAACGCATGGTGCTGCACCGCGCGCGGGGTACGGGGGACGGGGCCGCGCTCGGCAGCCCCCTCGCACCCGGGGCCGGTCCGGCCGCCGGAGGATCCCACGGCACCGGCGTGAACGCGGGCGGCGACCCGAAGCCCGAGACGCCGGAGGAGCGCCTGCAGCGCGGCTACGCAGCCCTGCGCGCCGAGGGCTACACGCACCAGGCCATCGTCGACAGGCTCGCCCGCGAGGTGGTGGTCGCGCTCGACACGCGCCGCGACCTGCGGAATGACCGCATGGGCGACCGGCGCGGCTTCCTGTAGACGCGATGCGCCCGGTCTTCGACGAGCTCGCGCGGCGCCTGCGCCGCACCGACCTGCTCCTGCTCCGCGCGGTGCGACGCCAGCGCGCGCGGCCGAGCATGCGGGCGAAGGGGCAGTTCTGGGGCTCGGTGATCACCGACGACGAGGTCGACGCGCTGCTGCGCGCCCACGGGGAGATCGACTACCCCGGCGGGCCCGACGGGCTCGAGGACGCAGTCGCGGCCTCCGCGTCGCTGCGGGACGCCGCCGACGGACGCTTCGCGCGGCTGCGCAAGGCGTTCTCCCTCGACGGGGATGACGCCGACCTGCTGCTGCTCGCCGTCGCGCCCGAGATCGCCAGCGGCTACGGGCGCATCTTCGCCTACCTCAACGACAACCTGAACCAGGCCTTCCTCACGGTCGACCTCGCCACGCGCGTGCTGCGCCAGGACCGCACCGAGCGACTCCAGCTCATCTCGCGGCTCATGCCCGGCAGCCCCCTGCTGCGCTACCGCCTGCTGCTGCTCAACCCCGCCGAGGGCGTGGACACGCACACCGCCCGGCGCGTGTTCCCCGCGCCGCGGCTGCTGCGCTGGCTCCTCGAGGACGAGGAGCTGCCGAACGTGGCGGGCTTCACGCCCATCCCGACCGCCGGCACGCTCTTCGTCCCCGGACCGACCCGCGCCCGCATCGCGGAGCTCGGCGACTCGCTGGCGCAGCCGGTCACCGTGGCGCTCGTCGGCAGCACCACCGGCATGCGGGAGGCCGTCGCGATGCACCTCGCGCAGGTGTGCGACCGCCCGCTGGTGCGCGTGGACCTCGAGCGCTGCCGCGCCTACCTCGAGGAGCCGTGGGACCTCGTGCGCGAGCTGCGGATGAACGGCGCGCTCCCGTTCCTGGTGAACGTCACCACCGCCCAGGAGGATCCGGCGCTGCGCGCGCAGTTCCTCGCGCTCGGAAGCGCGCTGGCGGGGCTGCCGTACCCCGTCCTCGTCGGCGGCAGCGACCGCCGCGCCATCAGCGCCCTGCTCGGCCCCGAGCGGACGAGCGTCACCGTGCAGGTCGCGCGCAGCACGCTCGACGAGCGCAACGACGCCTGGCGCTCCGCCCTCTCCCTGCGCGGCTGGACGCCCGACCTGGCGACCGACATCGCGGAGCGGTTCTACTCGGTCGGCGGCACCACCATCTCCCGCGTCATCGAGCGCGCCGAGGCGGAGGCCGGCGGGCGGGAGCCGACCCTGGAGACGCTCTGGTCCGCGGCGCGCGAGGGCTCGCGCCCCGAGTTCCGCGGCCTCGCCACGCACGTCATCCCGCAGTACCAGTGGAAGGACCTGATCATCCCTGACAAGGTCGAGAAGCAGCTCCGGCACCTCACCAGCTACCTCTCCGAGCAGGAGAACGTGTACCACCGCTGGGGCGCCAACAAGATCCGTCCCCGCGGCTACGGCATCAAGGCGCTCTTCAGCGGCGGCCCCGGCACCGGGAAGACCATGGCGGCCGAGGTGATCGCCGGCACGCTGGGTCTGGACATGTTCCGCGTGGACCTCTCGAGCGTCATCAGCCGGTGGGTCGGCGAGACCGAGAAGAATCTCCGCGAGATCTTCGACGCGGCCGAAGGCGGCGGCGCGGTGGTGCTCTTCGACGAGGCCGACGCGCTCTTCGGCAGCCGCGGAGAGGTCAAGCAGGCGCAGGACCGCTTCGCGAACCAGGAGGTCAGCTTCCTGCTCCAACGCCTGGAGGTCTTCGAGGGCTGCGCCATCCTGACGACGAACCTGCAGGAGAACATCGACGAGGCCTTCCTGCGCCGCTTCGGCGCCGTCGTCGAGTTCCCGATGCCCGACCCGGCGCAGCGCCGCAAGCTCTGGGAGCGCGCCATCCCGCCGGGCGCGCCGCGCGACCCCGACCTCGACCTCGAGTACCTGTCCCACCAGTTCGTCATCGCCGGTGGTGCCATCGTGAACGCGTCCATCAACGCGTGCATCATCGCCAGCAGCCGCCGCGAGAACGTCGCCCGCCGCCACGTGGTCGAGGCCATCGCGCGGGAGCTCATCAAGATGGGCAAGCAGGTCAGCCGCGTCTACTTCGGAGAGGACTACGAGTTCGTGAGGGACCTGTGAGCGGCCGCCACGGGCATGGACACGACCACGGGCACGGACACGGGCATGATCATGGGCACGGCTCCTCGGGCGGGGGGCTGAGCCCGCCCCCCTCGCGGACGCCGCCGGGCGGCGACCTCCGGGGGCGGGGTCCGGCGCTCGCCGAGCCTGGCTCGGCGCCGCCTTCGGCGGACGCATCCTCCCCACGCGCGCCGCTCGAGGCCCCTGGCGGGGCCAACCGCGGCGGCGTGCCCGCAACGCCCCCGGGCTGCGCCGCAGGACACGACCACGGGCATGATCACGGCCACGCCGCGCGCGCCGCCGGAGAGACCCGGCTGGTGCTGCTGCTCGGCCTCGTCGTCGCCTACATCGTGGTGGAGGCCGTGGGCGGCTGGCTGGCAGGGTCGCTCGCCCTGCTCGCGGACGCCACGCACATGGTGTCCGACGCCGCAGCGCTGGCGATCACGCTGTGGGCCATGCGCATGGCGCGGCGCCCCGCCACCCCCGAGCGCACCTACGGCTGGCACCGCGCCGAGATCCTGGCGGCGGCCGTGAACGGCGGCGCGCTGGTGGTGATCGCGGTCGGGATCCTGTGGGAGGCCTACGGCCGCTGGGGCGCTCCGCACCCGGTCGACGGTCCTCTCGTCGTGGGCATCGCGGTGGGCGGAGGCCTCGTGAACCTCGTGGGCATGGCGCTGTTGCACGCCGGCCGCGACGCGAGCCTCAACCTGCGCGGCGCCTGGCTGCACATGGTGAGCGACGCGCTGGGCTCTCTCGGCGCCGTGCTGGCGGGCCTCGCCGCCTGGACGCTCGGCTGGACGTGGGCGGACCCGCTCGCGTCGGCTGCCATCGCCCTGCTGGTGATGCGCTCCGCGTGGTCCCTCCTCGACGACGCGGTGCACGTGCTGATGGAGAATGCCCCCGCCCACATCGACACCAACGCGGTGCGCGCCATGCTGGCCGAGCACCCCGGCGTGGTCGGCGTCCACGATCTGCACGTGTGGATGATCACCCCGCACATGGTGGCCATGAGCGGGCACGTGGTGGCGCGCGGCGCGATCCTCGACACCCCCGGCGGCGCCACGGCGCTGCTGCGGGAGCTCGCGGAGTCCCTGCGCGCGCGCTTCGACATCGACCACGCCACGCTGCAGGTCGAGCCCGAAGGCTTCGACGCGCACCCCGAACTGCACCCCTGAGCCCGCCCGCCCGGTCCGCGGCCACGGGTGCGTGCGCGCGCGCGTGCCGATAGACGCCCGCAGGAGGTTCCCATGTCGTCCTTCGCCGACCGTCTCGCCTCGCGCCTGTCCGTCCCCGCCGCCCGCGTCCTGGACGGCACCATCCGCGACATCGCGCAGCAGGTGATCCGCGAGGGCGGCTACGCCACGCCCGGCGACGTGGACCGGCTCCGCGAGGAGCTTCGGGACCTGTCGGGGCGGCTCTCCCACGTCGAGCGCCGTGCCACGGAGCTCTCCGCGGCGGTGGAGGCCCTGCGGGCGGATCGCGACGCCCACAAGGCGCGCGCCGACGTCGCCGAGTCCCGGCTCGCCGCGCTGGAGGGCGCGTCGTCGGGCGGGGCCCCCGCGCCGGCGCGTGCAGAGACGGCGGCCGACGCCCGCTGCAAGGTGCCCGGCTGCGACGGCCCCGTGCGCTCGAAGGGCCTGTGCTCCGCGCACTACCAGCAGGCGCGCCGCGGCACCCTGCGGGACGCCTGAACGGGCCCGGGGCAGGCGCGCGGGATACCTTCGCGCGCTCCCCGAGGTTTTCATGCGCGATCTGCTCTCCCGACTCGGCCTCGATGACGTGAACCCCGGCGCGTGGGCCGGCGCGCCGCTCGAACAGGCCTACGGCGACCTTCTCACCAGCACCAACCCGGCCACCAACCAGCCGATCGCGCACGTCCGGCTCGCGAGCCACGCGCAGTACGAGATCGTCATGAAGGCCGCCGCCGAGGCGTACACGCGCTGGCGCGTGCTGCCCGCCCCCAAGCGCGGCGAGATCCTGCGCCAGATGGGTGAGGCGTTCCGCGCGCACCGCGAGGATCTCGGTGCGCTCGTGAGCCTCGAGTGCGGCAAGATCCGCGCCGAGGGCGTCGGCGAGGTCCAGGAGACCATCGACATCGCCGACTTCGCGGTGGGCCTGTCCCGCCAGCTCTACGGCCTCTCCATGCACTCGGAGCGCCCGTCGCACCGCATGTACGAGCAGTGGCACCCGATCGGCATCGTCGGCTGCATCACCGCGTTCAACTTCCCCAACGCCGTGTGGGCCTGGAACGCGATGATCGCGGCGGCCTGCGGCGATGCGGTCGTGTGGAAGCCCTCGCTCAAGACCCCCCTCGTCGCCATCGCCACGCACCGCATCTGCGAGACCGTCCTCGCACGGCACGGGTTCTCTGGGCTGTTCGGGCTGGTGATCGGCACCGACGCCGAGGTCGGCGAGCGCATGATCCGCGACCCACGCATCCCGCTGGTGAGCGCCACGGGCAGCACCCGCATGGGCAAGCACGTGGGCGCCGTCGTCGCGGAGCGGCTCGGCCGCACCCTGCTCGAGCTGGGCGGCAACAACGCCATCATCGTGACGCCGGACGCGGACCTCGACCTCGCCTCGCGCGCGGTGCTCTTCGGCGCGGTCGGCACCGCCGGCCAGCGCTGCACCACCACGCGGCGCGTCATCCTGCACCGCAGCATCGCCCCGGCGTTCACCGAGCGGCTCGTGCACCTCTACAAGCAGGTGCGCATCGGGGACCCGCTCCAGGACGGCATCCTCATGGGTCCGCTCATCGACTCCGACGCGGTCGCCCAGTACGAGGCCGCCGTGGCGGAAGCGGTCCGCGAGGGTGGCACCGTGCTCGTGGGGGGCACGCGCCTCGACCAGCCCGGCAACTTCGTGCTGCCGACGATCGTGAGCGCGCAGCCGAGCATGCGCATCGTCCAGCACGAGACCTTCGCGCCGATCCTCTACGTCATGGAGTACGAGACGCTCGACCAGGCCATCGCCATCCAGAACGACGTGCCGCAGGGCCTCAGCAGCGCCATCTTCACGGACAGCTTCCGCACCGCGGAGACCTTTCTCTCGGCCGTGGGAAGCGACTGCGGCATCGCCAACGTCAACATCGGCACGTCGGGCGCGGAGATCGGCGGCGCCTTCGGCGGCGAGAAGGAGACCGGCGGCGGCCGCGAGGCAGGCAGCGACAGCTGGAAGGCCTACATGCGCCGTCAGACCTGCACCCTGAACTGGGGCCGAGACCTGCCGCTCGCGCAGGGCATCCGCTTCGACGTGTAGACGGGTTGGCGCGCGCGCCCGTATCCGTGTAGACTCTCTCCACACCCTTCGGAGGATCCATGCTGTTCGACCTGCTCCGCGACGAAGAAGGCCAGTCCACTGTCGAGTACATGCTGCTCATCAGCGTGATCGTCATCGCGATCGTGGCTGCGGCGTTCGTGTTCGTCGAGCCGTTCCGCCAGGGCGTCCAGGACCTCGGCAACGACGTGAAGCGGATCCTGTCCGACGGCAAGATCGGACGGGTCGGCACCACGCGCTGACCGTTCCGCGCGCGCCGAGCGCCCGGCTCCGACGTCGCGTCGGCGCCGGGCGTTTCGCGTTCGGCAGGGTCACACGTCGAGGACGCTCACCGCGTTCGCCACGGCCTCCGACGGCGTGTCGCCGCGCCATTCACGCGGATGACCGAGCGGACTGACGCGCGCCCGCAGCCGCCCGATCCGCAGGTCGCTGCCGCGGTGCGTGTGCCCCGCCACCGCCAGCACCAGGCGCGGCGCGCCGCGCAGGACCTCGCCGAGACCGAGGCAACCCATGAAGGCGTTGGCGTACTGCCATCCCTCCAGCGGCCGCTGGACGACCTGCTCCGCGAAGGGAAGCACGTGCGTGACCGCCACCACGCGCCGCGCGCGCGTGTCCCGCAGCTGCGCGCGCAGACGGTCACGGAGCACGGCGGCGACCTCCCCGTCCTGCTGCGGCGTGCCGTCGGGCCGCCGCCACGCCGCGTGGCGGTGGTCGTTCCAGCGCAGGCCGCGCCAGCGCCCGGTGCGGTAGGCCTCCAGGTCGGCGTCGAGCAGAGGGTCGCGCGTGGAGTAGTCGAACCAGCCCATCGTACCGACGAAGCCCACGCCGTCGATCTCGACGGGACCGGTGTCGAGCAGGTCCACCCCCGCCGCGCGGGCGGCCTCGGGCAGGTAGCGGTCCAGCTTGTCCCAGGAGCCGACCTGGGCCTCCGCCTCCTCCGGGGTGCGCCAGACGTCGTGGTTTCCGGCGACGACGACGAGTCGGGGCACGCACGCGCGAAGGGCCTCCATCGTCTCGCGCCACATGGGCACCGGCGTGGCCACGTCCCCCGCCACGATTGCGACGTCCGGCACCAGCCGGCGGAGCTGCGCGCACAGCGCCTCCGTCACGGCGGGGCCGGCCATGTCCACGTGGATGTCGCTGGTCAGCGCGATTCGCACGCCACCCGCTAACCCCTCCACGACCCGGACCGCCGTGTCACGGGTTTTCACTTGCCGTCGTGCCTGCGAGCAGGTAGGGTGCGGGTCGATCCGCGACCGCGCGGTCACGCCCCACCACGGAGTTCCCACGATGCGCACCCTCCTCGCCCTGGCCGCGACGGCCACCCTCACCGGCTGCTTCGGCGGCTCGGACACCAAGGATTCGGCCGACAGCGCCAGCAACGGCGGCGGCGGCGGCGGCGGCGGCAACGACACCGCCCTCGGGTACCTCGCCCTCGGCGCGGACTTCAACCTCGGCACCGACGGCAATCCGACGGGCGGCGTGGGCTACTACCTGGCCTACGGTGGCACCGCCGAGGGCGCGATGCCCACCGGCTCCCCCATCTGTGACGCGCACGGCAACTTCAATGTCCACAGCGACTCCTGGAGCGCCCCGGCCTCCACGTCGACCGACACCGCGACGTCGACCGGCACGGACACGGCCACCGACGTGCTCCCGACCCCGGCCTGCCCGGACTGCGAGTGGGCCTTCGTGTCCACGCCGGTCGTGGAGCCCGCGGCCACCGGCAACTGCACCGGGCTGCTGTACCTGAATCAGGACGGGGACATCGTCGACTTCGGCTTCGACGCCATCCCGGGCATCTTCGGCTACTACGCGTTCGGCTTCCAGCCGACGTTCACGGCCGAGCAGGACGACGGCTCCACCGCGACGTTCAACGACATCGTCTGGATGGCCTTCCCCACGTTCAACAACGACTACACCGCCATCACCGGCCACGACGAGTGGAGCCCCTGGGCCTACTCCTACGCCGGCACGTCCAACGTGACCAAGTCCTCGACGATGATCAGCTTCCGCTCCGCGACGAGCCTCGTCCTGTACTACACGCCCTGAGGCGACCGGCGCCCCGGCGCACGACGAACGGCCCGCCCGCAACGGCGGGCCGTTCCCGTTCTTGGCCCCGCGCTGCTCAGCGCGCGCGGCGGTCGGTCGGCAGCAATTGGTCCAGGGACCGCGCCCGGCTCGGCTCGCGGGCACGCCAGCGCGCTGCGTGGTCGGACATCGCGGCGGCGTCCCCACGGGCCCGCGCGACGTACCAGCGGGAGGCCTCGACGTCCGCCGTGTCCTCGCCCGCGAGCGTGTCGAGGAGGGCGACCGCACCGGCGAGATCGCCCTCGTCCACGCGGATGCGGACGCGCAGGGCGTCGGCGTCGGCCCCCGGGATGGGTGGGCGGATGCGCGTGCCATCGAGCTGGAGCGCCGCCTCCGCGATCTCGCCGCGACGACGCGCGACCTCGGCCGCCGCCAGTCGCAGCCCGACGGGCCGACGGGCGCGCGGAAGGGCCGCGGCGTGTTCGGCCGCGCCGTCCGGATCGCCCGCGTCGAGCGCGGCCAGCATGCGCAGCTGCGTGATGTCATCGGACTCGACGCCATCCCGCGCCCACAGCGCGGACTCCACGTCGACCGCATCGAGGTCCCCGTGCAGGAGCGCCACGGTCGCGCGCGCGAAGCCGGACGCGTCCCGGTCAGGAATCGCGGTGAGCAGCGCGTCGTAGGCGCGGAGCACGCCGGCGTCATCCCCGGCCCGGGCCAGGTGCACGGCGTACTGGGTCCACGCCGGGACGCTGCGGGGGTCCAGGTCCACGGCGACCGCGTCGTACCCCAACGCGTCTTCGAGCAGGCCGAGCCGCGCTGCGCAGGCGCTCGCGGCCTGCGCAGCGGGCACCGTGAACGCCGGCAAGGTCATCCACGGTGCCAGGTGCTCCAGTGCCTCCTCGCACGCGCCGGTCCGGGCGAGCGCGCGCCCGAGCCCGACGTGGGCCGGGCCGGACTCCGGGAACCACGCGACCTGCCGGCGGAAGAGCATCGCCGCGGTCTGCGCGCTTCCGTTCTCCAGCGCCGTGTTCGCCAGCGCAAGCTGGGGGTGCTTCGGACGCTGGTACGGGCGCTCGCGCTCCCCGGGCTCGGGCTGCTCGGGCTGGGGCTGCACGCGCGGGCCCCCGAACCCACGTGGACCCGCCTTCCGCGCGGCCGGCGGCAGCCGCGCGATGGGACGCGCCGGTCGTGCCGGCGGGCCGTGCGACGCGTCCTCGGGCGGACCGGCGAGCGCGAGCCCCACGACGAGCGGCAGCACCGCGCCGGGCACTACCAGACCTCGCAGGCGCTCGCGGGGTGCATGGGCGTGCCCGCGGCGCACGAGAACGCCGACTGGAACTCCGGAAGGTTCTGCAGCGTGCCGTTCACGCGGAACCGGTTGGGGCTGTGCGGATCCGAGAGCACGCGCATCTTCTCGTACGCGTCGGACTGCACGCTGCACCAGGTCTGGGCCATCGCCACGAAGAAGAGCTGGTCGTCGGTCATGCCCGGCAACCCTGCGGCCGCAGCGCCCTTGGCCTGCGCCGCCTTGAACGCGCGGTACGCCAGGCGCGTGCCGCCGATGTCGGCGATGTTCTCCCCGAGCGTGAGCGTGCCGTTGACCTTCAGGCCCGGCTGGACCTCGAAGGCGTCGTACTGGTTCTTCACGCAGGCCGTCCGCTCCGCGAAGCGCTTCGACACGTCCGGCGCCCACCACGCCACCATGCGGCCCTGCGCGTCGAACTGGCTGCCGGAGTCGTCGAACCCGTGCGTGACCTCGTGGCCCATCACCATGCCGATGCCACCGTAGTTGAGCGCCGCCGGGTAGTCGCGCGCGAAGAACGGCGCCTGCAGGATGCCGGCGGGGAACACGATCTCGTTGACCGTGGGGTTGTAGTAGGCGTTCACCGTCGGCGGGCTCATGTACCACTCGCCGCGGTCGGTGGGCTGGCCGATCCTGGCGTCCTGGCGCGCCGTCTCGAAGCGCCGGGCGTTCATCAGGTTCTGCGCCCACGCGCCCGGCTTCACCTCGAGCGCGGCGTAGTCGCGCCAGCGGTCCGGGTAGCCGATCTTGTTGAGGATGGCCTTGACCTTGCCGTCCGCGGCCGCGCGGGTGGCGTCGTCCATCCAGGACAGCTGGCCGAGGCCGTCGTGGAAGGCCTGCTCGATGCCCGCGATCATCTCCAGCGCCACCTGCTTGCTGTCCCCCGCGAAGCTCGACGCGACGAACGCCTGCCCGACCAGCTCGCCCATGGCGCCGTCCGTCGCGCGGACGCAGCGCTTCCAGCGGTCCTCCGGCTGCTGCTGGCCCTTGAGCACGCGCCCGTAGAGCGCGAAGTCCGCGTCGAAGGTCGCGCCATCCAGCGCGCCGGCGAAGGCGTGCACCGCCTGCCACGCCAGGTACGCGCGCAGCGTCTCGGGCTTCGTGGCCTTGAGCACCGCCTGGAACCCCGCGAACGCGCTCGGCGTGCCGATGCTGAAGCGGTCGGCCTTCGACAGCCCGGCACCGTCGAACCACGCGTCCCAGTGCAGGCCCGGCGACTGCTTCGCCACGCCGGCGCGGTTCGCCGGCAGGTAGAGCTTCGCCGGGTCATGCAGGTCCTCGCGCGGCACGCTCGCCGTGGCGAGCGCCGTCTCGAAGGCCACGACCTCGGCCGCGCGCTTCGCCGCGTCCGCGATGCCGGCGCGCCCGAGCTGCGTGGCGATGGTCGACTCGAGCGCCGCGCGCTGCGCCTTGGAGTTGTCGTCCTCCTTGAGGTAGTACGCGCGGTCCGGCAGCGAGAGCCCCGACTGCACCAGGTAGAGGATCTGGACGCCGGGCTCCTTGAAGTCCGCGTCGATCTCCCCGCGCACGGGTCCCGCCACGCCGATGGCGCGCAGCTCCCCGCTCGCGCGCATGAAGCCCGCGGCGTCCTTCACCTGCGCGATGCGGTCTAGCACCGGCTGGATCGGCGCCAGCCCCGCGGCATCCGCCGACGCGGTGTCGAGACAGCTTCCGTAGAACGCCCCGAGCTTCTGCTGGACGGGATCCGCGCTGCCCTGCGCGGCCGCGGCGGCGTCGAGCGTGCTGCGCAGCGTGGACAGGTTGCGGTCGAGGATGGTGTTGAAGCTGCGCGAGTAGGACGGCTTGTCGGCGGGCAGCGGCGTGTTCTTCGCCCATGCCCCGCAGGCGTACTGGTAGAAGTCCGAGCAGGGATCCACCGCCATGTCCATCGACCCGCGCACGTCAACCGCCCAGGCCGGCAGCGGGGCGGGGGCCGGCGGAGTCACCGGGGTGGCGGGCGTTGCGACGGGCGCGGCCTTGGGACCG
>JBDLRI010000018.1:0-18748 GCA_039800105.1 Pseudomonadota bacterium | reverse complement strand
AGCGTCCGGGGGAGGCTGGGGCGGCGAGGGGACACCCCTCCCCGCAACGCCCCTCCCCGCGGGGTCGAGGAGCACGTCGGACAGGATGGCGGCACCGACGGCCAGGCCTCCGTCGCCCATGTGTGGAAACACGACCACCCGCGCAAAGCCCGAGTCCTCCGCGAGGCGCTGGTTCAGGCGCACGTTCGCGAAGACACCGCCCGCGAGGGCGAGCACCGGCGCGCCGGTGTCGGCGCGGGCGTGTCGTGCCAGCGCGAGGAGATCCCGCTCCAGGCCGCGCTGCAGCCACGCGCACACGTCCTCCCGGCGGGCGCCGCGCAGCGGGGAGAGCCATTCCCGCAGCGGCGCGCCGAAGCGTCGGGTGAAGCGCATCCCGTCGGTGTCCCCCTCGAAGGGCCACGGGAGCGCGATGGCGTCGGGATCACCATGGGCGGCCAGTCCGACGAGCTTGCCCTCGTGGCGGAAGGGCCGAAACCCGAGGAATCCGGTCACGCTGGCGTAGAAGAGTCCGTGGCTGTGCGGGTACGGCAGCGTCCACCGGCGCACCAGGCCGGCGCCGCGGCCCTCCCAGGCGCTCGTGGCCAGGCCGTCGCCGACCCCGTCCGCCACGAGCACCGCGACATGCGGGGCGTTCGCGTGCGCCCACGCAGCGGCGGCGTGGCAGTGGTGGTGATCGTGGAGGTCCACCGGCGCGTCCAGTCCCGCGTGGTTCGCCGCCCGTCGCAGCGCCGAGGCGACTCCCGCGCGGAGCGGGCCGGACAGCACCGCGTCGGAGGTGAGCCGCGGGAACGGGCTGTCGAACTGAAGCCATGCGAGGGTGCGGGTGCGCACGTCCGGTGCGTCGCTCCAGAACGCGTCCCCGTCGAGGTCCACCCGCGACTGGAGGCCACGCGCCAGGCGCAGCACCGGATTCGGGTTCACCACGCCCGCGAACGCCACGCGGTCGATGGGGCCGGAGGCGTAGGACCGGCACGCCGCGATGCTCGCGCCCGGCCAGCCCCCCTGGCCCTTGCGGCGGGTGAAGCGCTCCTCGTTGCAGGCGGCCACGAGGCGTCCGTCCTCGTGGAGCGCAGCGCCCGCGTCGTGGGTGCCGTCGTGGATTCCGAGGATTCGCATCTGTGCGGAGCGTACCCCACGCCGGACGGGGTGGCACAGGGTCTGGCGTGGGCGACCTCACCCCGCGGCGGGAGGGGGGGGTGCGAAAAAACTTTTCCACACCCCCGCGGGGAAGTCGGGTCGCGTTGCCGTCCGACGGGCGCACGCGTCCGTCGCGGATGGGTGGGTGCATGTGCTTGATACCACTATCGAAATCAACATCTCGACAAAGTTGTCCATACCTATTGACAACCAAACAGACAACAGCCGCAAGCACTTGAAACGACCCATTTTTTTGGCATCCCGGCATTGCGGTGCCTTGCGTCGCACGGTACCTGAAGGGTGTCGCGGCGACGGCGTCTCCCCTGTCGCGGCACCCCCGGTTTCTTCCGACCGACGATGCACGCATGGTTGCGACCCCAGGCGTGTCCCTCCTGACATCCCCCCTGACCTCCCCTTGCCAGGTGCGGACCGGCGCTTTCGCGGTCCCATGCCTGTTCCCACGTGTCCTGTTCGACCTCAATGGCCGCAGGGCGACGTGTCCGCACCTGGTTCCCCCCCCGTCAGGGCGTCAGACCGACCCGGCGTCGCGCCTCGAGGCAGTTCGCGCTGCCCACCGTGAAGTCCCGGCAGGTGCGCGGTCGGTCTTCGTACACGGCGCATGACCAGGCGCCCGGCGTTCCCGTGAGCGCACGGCACAGGCCGTTCGGTCGCGGGAGAATCCACGTGCGTCGGCCCTCCTCGGCGACGGTCTCCAGCATGTCCGGGTGCGTGCGGCGGAACGGGTCGCGGGGTGCGACCTCCACGCGGTGGTAGGCCTCGCGGCAGCAGGCGCCGCAGGCCTGGCAGTCCAGCGCCGCGGGTGCCGTCCAGCTCGGGCAGGCCGCTTCGTCGGGCGCGACTCTCCGCCGGTGACGCAGGCAGCGAAGCACCCGCGGGCCCGGCCCGCGCAGCGCGGCCCAGGCGCAGTCGCCGCAACGGCCGCTCATGGGATGGGCGGCGCGAGGCCCGGCGGCACCGGCGCGCCGGTGAGCTGCATCGCGGTGCCGAGCCCCGCGAGGAACGCCTCCGCGAGCACGTCGTAGGCGCCCATCCCGAAGAGCGCCAACTGCAGCGTGAGGACCCCGCCAGCCAGCAGCACGCCGCGGAAGGCGCCGCGGCGGGTGGCCACGACGTCGGCCTCGCGCGCGGCGTCGCCGGCACCGGCCTCCACCCGCTCCAGCTCCTCGTCGGCGCGGTACCACGCCCACAGGGCCACGGCGGCACCCGGCACGCCCGTGAAGCAGAACGGCCCGAGGGTGGAGAGCACCGCTCCGAGGCGCACGAGCCGTCGGATCCCGGGCAGGCGGTCGGGCGGCGCCGCGTCGGGCGGCGTGCCGCCTCCGTCGAAGAAGTCGTCGAGGGTGTCGCTCACGTCGCGGCCATGCCGAGCAGGCGGCGCAGGTCGCGCTCCCACGGGACCCCGGAGGCTGCGTCGAGCGAGAGGCCGTCTCCGTCCTCGCGGAGCACGCCGGCCTCGCGGAAGGCCCGCGTGGCGTTCTCCAGGTTCACGAGGCCCATCGCCTCGGGGCGCCGCAGCTCGTCCGCCGCGAGCATGGTGCGCCCGAGCGCCTGGGCGCGGCGCGGCACGTCCTTCGCCGGAAGCGGGCGCTCGGCGGCTGCGACCGCGCGCAGCACCACCAGGTAGGCCTCGAGGAAGTTCGCGGTGAGGTTGGCGATCTCCTCGAGGCGCTCGCGGTCGCGGATCCTCGGCAGGCCGTCCGTCGGGGCGTCGAGGGCGCCGTAGGCCACGAGCGCGTCGACCGCGCGGGCCTGCAGGGTCGCGGAGTCGGCGTCGGGATCGAGCACGAACTCCTGGCGCAGCCCGTAGTGCTGGAGACGGAAGAGTCGGCCGACCTCGGCGGCGGGGTCCGCGACCGGCGGCTCCGTCGTGGTCGCGGTGCGCAGGGCGGCGGCGTAGTAGGCCGCCGGCACGAAGGCGTGCAGGAGCGTGTTCTTGTAGTACTCCATCGTCACCCGGCGCTCGGGGACGACCTTCCAGACCACCTCGGTGCCGTCGGTGATCCGCTGCAGCAGGCGGTCCTGGGTGAAGCGGCCCAGCGCCTCGGCCAGGATGCCGTCGAGGTGCTGCATCCCGCCGCCTTCCCGGACGTCGGCGGCCGCGAGGAACGCCCGGAGGCGGTCCGCGCGCGCCCGCAGCTCCGTCTCGCGCAGGCCGGCGCGGGGATGCGCCAGGATGGCGAGGGCGACGAGCGCGGTCGGGAGTGCCACGGCCTCGGCGTTGATGCGGTGCAGGAGGCGCTCGCCCATCGCCGCGAGGATCTCGTTGCGGACGGCCTTCGGGGCGTCGGCCCACGCCTCCGGGCTGGCGATGTCGGCGGCGCGCAGCGGGGTGCCGACGCGCAGGAAGACCTTGCCGTACTGCTTGGTGAGGACGCCGGTGGCCTTCACCACCTGCGTGACGTTCTCCGTCTCCTTGCGCGCACCGGCCAGCTCGCGGGCGTAGGCGCGCTCCTCCGCGATCTGCTCGTAGCCGACGTAGATGGGCAGGAAGGTGACCGCGCGCCCCTCGCGGGCCTCCATGGCGGCGTCCATCACCATGCCCAGCACGCCGAGCTTGGGGGGCAGGAGCTTTCCCGTGCGCGAGCGGCCGCCCTCGATGAAGAACTCGATGGGCACCTCCATGCGGATGAGCTCGCGCAGGTAGGCGCCGAACACCACGGGGAACACGCGATCGCCGGTGAAGCTGCGGCGGATGAAGAACGCGCCGCAGCGGCGGAAGAGCGCGCCGAGCGGGAAGAAGCTCAGGTTCTCCCCCGCCACGATGTGCGGGATGACGATGTCGCGCTCGTAGAGCAGGCTGGAGATGAGGAGGTAGTCGAGGTGCGAGCGGTGGCACGGCACGAGGACCGGCGTGCCGGCCCGCAGGGCCTCCCGGATGCGCTCCAGGTCGTCCGGACGCACGTCGATTCCGCTGTAGATGCGGTTCCAGATGAGCCGGCAGGTGATGGCGACGACCTGCACCACCGGGAACGCGAACCGCGCGGCGATGTGGTCGAAGGTGCGCGCCACCCTGCCCGCCACGGCCTGCGGGGGCGCGCCGGTGGCCTGGGCCTCGCGGGCGATCAGCTCCTGGACCGCGCGGCCCTGCAGCACCTGGCGGCGCACCCACGCGTGCGGGCGCGAGCGCGGGCCGCGCACGACCTGGGCCTCGCGGTAGAGGTAGCGCCGCAGCATGATGCGCAGGCCCTTGAGCCGCCGAGCGGGGGTCTCCGCCGCCACGCGGTCGATGTACTCCGCGAGCGACACGGGCTCGCCGATCTGCACCAGCGCGTCGCCGGTGCCCTGGCCCTTCGCGAGCGCGACGAGCTTGCCGAGCACGCCGGGGTGGTCCTCGGTGCCGAGCAGGAATCGCCCGACCTCGGTGCGCGCCGGCTCCGGCGAGCGGTTCCACAGCACCACCACGGGCAGCACCTGCACCGGCCGCGCGGAGGCGGCCTGCGCGTCGAGGAGCGCGGGCAGGGCGTCGGGTTCGGCGGTGCGCAGCACGCTCTCGCGGGGGGGGAGCAGGAACACGCAGGTGGGGTCGCCGCGCGCCACGGTGTCGCGCAGCCAACCGCTCGTGATCGCGTCGGGCGGCGTGGGACCGCGCAGTCCGGCGAGCCAGGCGTCCCAGGCGGGGCCGAGCGGCATCCACGGGCGGGCGTCGATGCCGTTGGTGTAGACCGGCAGCGGGAGGTCGTGGTCCTGCAGCACGCGGTTGAGCGCGAGCCAGTCCAGCGCCGAGCGGGTGTGCAGCGCGTACACCACCGGGCCCCGCGCGGAGGCCTCCCGCACGCGCGCCTGCGAATGCGGGTCCATGCGCAGGTTGCGGAAGAAGAACGGAAGCCCCAGCGCGCGGTAGAGCACGCCGAAGCGCGGGAGCATGCCGGAGCGCCACGCGGACGCGGGAAGGTCCGGCGACACCGGCGGGGGAGGCGTTGCGGAGGGGGCGGCAGCCCCTTCCGCCCCAGGACGGGACCCGCTCATGCCGACGTGCCGGCGCGTGCGACGGGAGCGGGGATGGGACGCATCGGGGCGAGGCTAACCGGCTACGCGAAGAAGTCGTTGCCCTTGTCATCCACGACGATGAAGGCCGGGAAGTCCTCCACCTCGATCTTCCAGACGGCCTCCATGCCCAGCTCGGGCATGTCGAGGACCTCCACCTTGCGGATGTTGTCGCGCGCGAGGATGGCCGCGGGTCCGCCGATGCTGCCGAGGTAGAACCCGCCGTGCTTCTTGCAGGCCTCGGTCACCACGCGGCTGCGGTTGCCCTTGGCGATCATGACCATGCTGCCGCCGGCCTGCTGGAAGGCGTCGACGTAGGCGTCCATGCGTCCGGCGGTGGTCGGCCCGAAGCTACCGCTCGGCATGCCGGCCGGGGTCTTGGCGGGACCCGCGTAGTACACGGGATGGCGCTTGAAGTAGTCGGGCAGCCCCTCGCCGCGGTCCAGCCGCTCCTGGATGCGCGCGTGCGCGATGTCGCGGGCCACGATCATCGTGCCGCTGAGCGCCAGGCGGGTCTTGATGGGATGGCGCGTCAGCGTGGCGCGGATGGCGTCCATCGGCTGGGAGAGGTCGATGCGCACGACGTCGTTGGACAGCTCGCCGTCGGTCGGCTCCGGCAGGTACTGGGCCGGGTGGGTCTCCAGTGCCTCGAGGTAGACGCCGGACGGGGTGATCTTCGCCTTGGCCTGCCGGTCGGCGGAGCAGCTCACGCCGATGCCGACGGGGCAGCTGGCGCCGTGGCGCGGCAGGCGGATCACGCGCACGTCGTGGCAGAAGTACTTGCCGCCGAACTGGGCGCCGATGCCGAGGGTGCGCGTCATGGCGAGCACCTCCGCCTCCAGTTCCAGGTCGCGCACCGCGTGGCCCGCGGCGCTGCCGCGCGTGGGAAGCCCGTCGAGGTAGCGGGCGCTCGCGAGCTTCACCGTCTTCAGCGTGGCTTCCGCGCTCGTGCCGCCGATCACGATGGCGAGGTGGTAGGGCGGGCACGCGGCGGTGCCGAGGCTGCGCACCTTCTGCTCCAGCCACGGCAGCAGGGTCTTCGGGTTCAGGAGCGCCTTGGTCTCCTGGTAGAGGAAGGTCTTGTTGGCGCTGCCGCCGCCCTTCGTCATGTAGAGGAACCGGTAGGAATCGCCGGGCGTGGCGTAGAGCTCGATCTGCGCGGGCAGGTTCGTGCCGGTGTTTACCTCCTCGTAGGTGGTGATGGGCGCGAGCTGGCTGTAGCGGAGGTTGGTGCCGGTGAAGGTGCGGTAGACGCCGCGGCTCAGCGCGTCCTCGTCGTCGCCCTCCGTCCAGACCTGCTGGCCCTTCTTGCCGATGACGATGGCGGTGCCGGTGTCCTGGCAGCTCGGCAGCACCATGCCGGCGCTCACGTTGGCGTTCAGGAGCAGCTGCCGCGCGACGAACCGATCGTTCGGGCTGGCCTCGGGATCCTCGAGGATGGCGCGGAGCTGGGCGAGGTGGCCCGGCCGGAACAGGTGCGAGATGTCGCGGATGGCCTCGGCCGTGAGCGCGGTGAGCACCTCCGGCGCGATGACGGTGATGGCCTTCCCGCGGAACGTGTCGGTGGACACGCCCGGCAGGTCGAGCTTGCGGTAGGGCGTGTCGTCTCCCGCGAGCGGGAACATGGCGTGGAAGGCGTAGTCGGGCGGCATGCGGGTCTCCGGGCGCCCCGGCGGTCTATCCGGTGGCGGGGCGTCCGGGTCCGGGAGCGCGCCCTCAGCCGCCCCGCACGTCCGCCAGCGCCGCCGCAAGCGTGCCGTCGTCGAGGATGCCGTGCAGGCGGTGGTCGCCGCCGGGGACGCGCACCAGCCGCACGCCGGCCCCGCCGGTCGCCGCGAGCGCCTCGGAATCCGAGAACGGGATCATGTCGTCGTTGTCCCCGTGGACGATGACGACCCGCGCGCCGTCCGGCAGCCGCCCGACGCCGCCGAGCTTGTGCGATGCCGGCGCCAGGAGCACGGTCGGCCCGCGCCAGCTTCCTTCCGCGAGCAGCTCCACCGCGAGCGCGCCACCGAAGCTGCTGCCCACGAGCACGTCGGGCGCGTGGTCGCGGAGCGCCGCCCGGGCGACCGGCAGCGCCCCGGCGAGGTCCGCGGTGGGCAGCTTCGGCGTCACCGCGCCGTGGTGCGTGGCGAGCCAGCGGGCCTTGGTGCTCTCCGGTCCGCCCTCGCGGCCGTGCAGAAAGAGGATGCGCATGGCATCCCGTAGCCCGGCCGGGGGCGTTGCGGGGGGCGGCCCGAGCCCCCCGCCCTCACCAAAGGCGGTAGATGGACACGCTCCCGTCCCGCGCGAGCGCCGGGAAGGCCTGCCGCACGGTCAGCGCCGCGCCCACGAAGACGTCGTCCATGAGCGTGTCGTCGTGGAGCACGACGTAGCGGATGCCGTCGGCGCGGGCCTGTTCGGCGACCCCGGCCGCGCTCCCCTTGCCGACGCGGAGGGCGCGGAGGCCCTGCAGCAGCTTGAGGCCGGGCACGTTCATGCCGCTGTTCAGCGCCCCGCAGATGGGCTTTCCGTGCACCGTCTGCTCCCGCAGGTAGTTCGCCCCCGGGCGCACCGGCAGGTTCAGCACCGCGCCGTCGGGGGCGGTCGCGAGGGTGCGCAGCGCGGTGTCGGCGGGGAGCTCGGCCACCTCCGGCAGGTGGCGCGCGGGCGAGGCCAGGAACACCTCGGCCAGCACGGCGACGCAGGCGAGCGGGACCGCGCGCGTGCGCCGCGCGGCCATCCCGACGTCCGCGAGGACGGCGGCGGCGAGCGCGGTGGCGGTGGAGAGCCGGTAGAGCAGGGAGAGCGCGTCGAAGCCGGGCAGGCGCTCGAGCAGCGCGTAGGGCAGCGGCAGGGCGCGGCCGCGCAGCGCGACGGGGGCGCCGTCGAGCACCAGCACGGGACCCATCGCCAGCACGGCGCAGGTGCCGCCGACGACGGCGAGCACCCACGCGCGCCGGTCCCCGCGGTGTCGCCACAGGCCCGCGGCGGCGAGCGCGCCGAGCACCCACCCCAGGTAGGTCGTGTGCACGCGGTCGGAGGGGTTCGCCGGGAGCCGCGCGAAGTCCGGCGCCCGGAAGTCTCCCGGCAGCACGAAGGCCCGCGGGTCCGCCGCGCCCACCGTGCGCCGCACCCGCGCCAGGTCCTCGGTGCTCTTGATCTGCACCAGCCCGTGATCGTCGCGGGCCACGGCGCGCGTGGCGGCGGCCAGCGGCCCCACCAGCGCCAGCCCCACGAGCAGGGCGGCCCCCACGCGTCGTGCGGCGGCGCGCGCCTCCACGCCGGTCCAGCCGACCGCCACGGCCGCCACGGCGCCGGCGAACGCCCCGACCCCGGCGTACCAGCCACCGAGGGCGCACGCCGCGAGCGCCAGGCCGGCCCGGACGCAGCGCGCACGCCCGCCGTGCTCCAGCGCGTCGGCGAGCGCGAGCCACGCGAGCGCCAGCCACGCGGTGCTCACCGCCTCGGAGCTGCCGTTCTGCAGGTGCGAGAGCACCACCGGCGCGCTGGCGTAGCCGAGTCCCGCGAGCCATCCGCGCCCGCCCAGGCGACGCCCGAGCGCGTGCGCCGCCAGCCCGCCGGCCACCACGTGCAGCGCGGCGAGCACGTTCCAGGCGGCGACCGGCCCCACCGCCAGCGTGAGCGGCACGGCGACGAGGCTGTTGAGCGGGTCCGCCACGAGCAGCACGCCACCGTCGGGGTGATTGAGCAGCGTGGTGTGCAGCGGCACCTCGCCACGGGCGAGCGCACGCGCCACGAACCACAGGTTCCACACGGTGTTTCCGGCATCCGAGCGCGCCCCGCCGACGAGGCGCGTCGCCGGGTGCAGCCACGCGGGCCCCACGAGCCACGCCGCCAGCAGCGCGTAGCCCCACACCGGATGCAGCCACGACGGGAGTCGCCGTCCCTCGCGAGGCTGGGGCGGGGGGCTGCCTGCCCCCCGCAACGCCCCCCGGTCGGCGTCGGGGGCCGTGGCGCTCACGGCGCCGCCGCGCCCAGCGGTCCGTCCGCGAAGGGCAGCACGCGGGCCTCTCCGCCGCCGGCGCCGGTCAGTTCCATCTCCCCGACGAGCACCCGCGGGACGTTCCAGCTCACCGGGATTCCGTCCGTCGCGGCCATGCCCCGTCGGCGATCCGGCGGCCCGTCGAGCAGGGTGGTCCAGCCCTCGCCGGGGGACGCGGCGACGAGGTCCCGGAGCGCGCGGCGATCGGCCCCGGTGAACCGCAGGCCGCGCACGGGCGTGCGACGGCCGGCGGCGTCCTGCAGCCACACCTCCTCCGGCCGGGTCGGGGCGCCCTCCGAGGCGAGCGAGAGCGGCGTGAGCCGGCCGATGACGAGCACGCGGTCGAGCCCCACCGCGGCGGCCTCGCGGAGGGCCCGTCGATCCAGCCGTGCCGGCGAGCCGAGGTTCGGCGGCGTCACCAGGACCGCGCGCGGCATGGCCTGCAGCAGGTCGCCGCGCAGCCCGCGGGCGTGGCCGGTGCTGCCGGCGCGGTCCTCCCGCGGGACGCGGGTCATCAGCACGTCCCGGATGACGCCGTCGCGGACCAGCTCCACGCGGCGCGGGGCCACGCCCTCGTCATCGCGCTCGGTGGCGCCGGGCAGCCCGGGGTGGCCGGGGGCGTCGTCCTCCACGCTCCAGCCGTGCGGGAGCACGCGACGGCCCAGGCGGGCCCGCGGGGTGGGCGGCGCGCTGTCGGATTCCTGCACCGCCGTCGGGGTCCCGGACAGTTCCGGGGCGAGCAGCTGCGAGAACAGCTCGACCGCCGCAGGCCCCTCGAAGATCACCGGTCCGAGCCAGCTCTCCAGGACCGGCGCGTCCACCAGCGCGCGCAGGTGAGTCCCCATGGCGCGGGCCTCCGCGACCAGCGCGTCCTGCGCCGGCAGCGCGCCGGGGCGCGGGACGACCCAGGTGCGGGAGCCGCCCTCCGTCGCGCCGTCGGGAAGCTGGACGATCGCGGTGAGACGCACCGCCACGCGCTCCACGACCTCGGCGTGGAGCGTGCCCTCGGACGTCGCGAGGGCGCGCACGCCGGCCTGCACGGTCGCGTCGACATCCGCGGTGATCCGCGGGTCCACGCGGGCCGCGGCGGACACGGCGCGGGCCAGCGCCTCGATCCAGGCCGTGTCGGGCGCGGGGGGCGCGGCCGTCGGCCCGGTGCGCACCACCGGCGCGGGGCTCCAGGCGGCGTGGCGGGGGGCGGTGCCCTTGCGTCGCGTGGCCTCGAGCCGCGCGTAGAGCTCCACGGCGCCCTTCCAGGCCGCGTCGAGGAGCCGCCACGCGCCGCGCCGCAGCACCTCGGCAGGCGCGTCCATCGGCAGGGAGGCGGTGCGGATCCCCGAGGCCTCCCAGTCCTCCACGAGGGCGGTGTTGGCCTGCCCGTCGCCGAGGGTCACCTCGACCCGCAGCGCGCTCACCGGCGCGGTGTCGCGGGTGAGGAGGGCACCGTTGCGCGCGAGCACGGTCACGTGGCGCGCCCCGTCGTGCCGCGCGGCGACGTGGAACACGGGCGGCGAGCCCGGCAGCCGAAGGGCCATGGCGCGGTCGACCTCGGCGCGCAGCGCCGTCGCGACGGCGTCGGGTGCCGCCACGGGGGGCGTTGCGGGGGGATGCCCCCCCGCCCCATGGGCGAGCTGGAAGGCGAGCAGCAGGCCGATCACGGCGTCACGTCCGGACGCGGCAGCAGCGGAGGACGATCGTTCCCCTTCGGCGTGCGCTGCACCTCCACCGCGCGCACGAGCAGGCTCGGCGCGCTCGCGCTCACCGGCACCCAGCCGCTCTCGGCGCCGCAGACGCCGTTGAACACCTCGGGGTCGTCCCCCGCGGCCAGGATGCCCGCGAAGGTCGTGAGCGGCGTGCCGATGAGGTCCACGCCGCGCACCCGCTCGTCGGGCCGGCCGTCCACCCAGACGCGCCACACGGAGGTGGGCTGCACCACGAAGGCGTTCGGCGTCGCCCGGCCGGTGAACGTGAACCCCCCGGAGATGTCGTCGAAGACGAGGCCGTAGGGCTTTCCTTGCCGACGTGCCTCCTCGAGCAGCATGGCGCGCAGGCGGGCGTAGGGCACCGCCTGATGCGCCTCCACCAGCAGGTTTCCCTGCCGCGACACCGCCTCCTGGCCGACCTGGCGCCGCCCGTGGCCGTTGCTTGCAGGAAAGCCGCGGATCGGCGTGCGCGACAGCAGGAAGTTCCGGAGGATGCCGCGCTCCACGAGCGGCACACGCTGCGCCGCCACGCCTTCGTCGTCCGCGCGGTAGGTGCCGACGAGGTCGGTCCCTGCGCGCTCCGTGAGGGTGGGGTCGTCCACGACGTCGAGGAAGGGCGGCAGGATGGGCTGGCCGACCTTGCGGGTGAAGGTCTGGCCCTCGTCCTCGTCCTTCTGGCGGTGTCCCTCGATGCGGTGCCCGAAGATCTCGTGGAAGAACACGCCGGCGGCGCGTCCGCGCAGGATCGCGGGGCCGCTGTAGGGGTCCACCAGCGGTGCGTCCCGCACCCCGCGGATCTGCTCGGCCAGCGCGTCCACCATGCGCGTAAGCGCCGCCGCGTCCGGCAGGCGCGCCGCATCGGTCACGTCGACGGTGCGCCACGCGGAGAGCTGCATGCCGTCGTCCGCGGTCGTCGAGGCCCACGCGGCCAGGCGGATCCGCGTGCGGGAGTCCTGCACGCGGGTCCCGTCGCGGGTCAGGAGCCAGCGCACCTCGCGCGCGGCCTCCAGTTCCACGGCGCTCTGGTGCACGGCGGGCAGCGCGGCCAGCCGTGCGCCCTCGCGGGTCAGCGGCGCGCGCCACGCGTCGAGGTCCACGCGCCAGGCGGGCGGGGCTTCCACGAGGCGCAGGGGGGGCGCCGGGGAGAAGTCATCCGAGGCGTCCTCCCGGGCGACCTTGACCTGGGCGTTGCGGCGCACCTGGGCCAGGCGCGCGCGCGCGGCGCGGTAGGCCTCGTCGGTGGCGTCGAGCACGGTGGCGCGCAGCGCGGCGCCCACCGCGTCGAGCGGGGCAGGCGCGGACACGTGGGTCACGCCGCCCCACACCTCGTCGAGCACCTTGTGGGTGTGGTCGAGCTGCGGGGTGCCCACGCGCAGGTCCACGTCCAGCGCGCGCCGTGCGTCGCGTGTCGGCACCGCGGGGCCGCCATCCTCGGCGGTGAGCGTCCAGCCGCGGAGGTCGGTGAGCGTCCACGCGAGGTGGTGGACCGGCGTGTCCGCGGGGTCCGGGGACGAGACGGGGAGCGTGCCGGACGCGAGGGTGAGCAGGGATTCGAGGGTGGGGAACGGGTCCTCGTGCTGCGGCGCCAGCCACGCGCAGGATGCGCACGGCGCGGGGTCGGACGGCGTGTCGGCGTGGGCCGTCCCCGCCGCAAGGGCAAGCAGCAGGAGCTGCCGGAGCCCCTCACGCACGCGGCGCCTGATCCCCGGAGGCCGCGTCGCGGCGCGGTCCCGACGCGAGCGAGGCCACCACGCCCGCCGCGAGGACGCCGAGCACCACGGCCAGGCTCGCGTTCGCCTGCTCCCGCTCGGAGAGGGCGCCCCACCAGGGCATCGTCACGCCCCAGTGCGCCGCCGCACCCACCAGCATCTTGACGCCGATGAAGAACAGGACGCCGATGACGGCCTTCTCGAGGTGCACCAGCCGGTCGGTGAGGATCTCGACGATGAAGTAGAGCGAGCGCAGGCCCAGCACGGCGAACATCATGGCCGTGTAGACGACGAGCGGCTCCCGGGTGATCGCAAGCACCGCGGGCACGGAGTCGACGGCGAACATGACGTCCGTCCCCTCGATGACGAGGAGGCAGACGAAGGCCGGCGTCATGAAGCGCTTCGCGTTCGGGGGCAGTTCGATGCCGGCGTCCCGGGCGGCGGCCTCCGCCTCGGCACGGTCGAGGAAGAACCGCGCGCCCACCAGCTTCGGAAACACCGGGAACACCCGCTGGAACACCCGCACGAGCGGCTGCGAGGCGTAGTCGGGCTCCTCGTCGGCGTGTTCGTCGTGGGTCATCGCGGCGCGCAGCATCTGCAGGCCCGCCCAGAGGACGAAGCCGCCGAAGATCAGCTCGGCGTAGGGCCCCATGAGGCGAAGCAGGCCGGTGCCGACCGCGACGAACAGGGCGCGGAACACGATGGCGCCCAGGATCCCCATGTAAAGGATGCGGTGCTGGATGCCGCTGCGGATGTTGAAGTACCGGAACACCGCGATGAACACGACGAGGTTGTCGATGCTCAGCGTCTCCTCGAGCACGTACCCGGCGAGGAACAGCGAGGCCCAGTCGGGGTGATCCTCGCCGTGGTACACCGCGAGCCACCCGGCGAAGCCGAGCGCCACCGCGATCCAGAACAGCGTCCAACCGGCTGCGTTCCGGGCGGTGACCTCCTTGTGCTCCCGGTGCTGGATCAGGTCGACGACGACCGAGAACACGAAGATCGCCACGAAGATTGCGACCGTCAGCGGCGGGAAATGTCCCGCGAGATCATCGCCGGTGGCGCCGGAGGCGGCCAACGCAGAACGGGAGAGAATCTGCGGGAGGAAGGGCACGCCGTGTCGCCTCGGGCTCGGGTGGATGGGCAGACTAGCCCGACGGCGTCTGGGTCGCCATCGTCGGGTCCGACGGGGTACGTCGGGGTACGTTCCCGGACGCCCATGAAGTTCCTCCACGCCGCCGACCTGCACATCGACTCGTCCATGCGCGGCTTCACCGACCGGGGCGGGGTGTCGGCCGACGTGCCGTCCAATCCCACGCGCGCGGCCTTCGTGCGGTTGGTGGACCTGGCCATCGCGGAGCGCGTGGCGGCGCTGATCCTCGCTGGGGACGTCTTCGATGGCGACTGGGAGGACTTCCACACCGGCGTGTTCTTCGTGCGTGAGCTCCAGCGTCTCGCGCCGCACGGCGTGCGGGTGTTCGTGGCGCGTGGAAACCACGACGCCGCCAACGTCATGACCCATCGCATGCGCCTGCCGCCGCACGTGACGGAGTTCCGCTCCGACGCGCCGCACACGGTCGTGATCGAGGAGGCGGGGCTGGCCATCCACGGGTGGAGCTTCGACGAGCGTTCGGTCACGCGCAACGTGGCCCGCACCTTCCCGCCGCCGGTGGCGGGCCTGCTCAACGTGGGCGTGCTCCACACGAACCTCGACGGCGCCTTCGGGCACGACAACTACGCGCCGTGCACCACGCAGGACCTGGCGGCGGCGGGCTACGCCTACTGGGCCCTCGGCCATGTCCACCAGCGTCGCGCGATCGAGGTCGACGGCTGCTGGATCGTCTACCCCGGGAACCTCCAGGGACGTTTCGCCCGGGAAGCGGACCCCCAGGGCAAGGGCGCCACGCTGGTGGAGGTGCGGGACGGTCGCATCGTGTCCGTCCAGCACCGGGCGCTGGATGTCGTGCGCTGGGTCCACGTGGAGGTCGAGTCGCCGGCCGACTATGACCTCCTCCAGGACACGATGGTCGCGCGCGTGAACCAGGCCGCGAGCGCTGCGCTGGCGGGCCCGGCGAAGGTCGCGCTGGTGCGGGTCACGCTCACCGGCCCCTCGCCCCTCCACGCGGACTGGGCGCACCGCGCCCACGACGTGGAGCACGGAGTGTCCTCCCGGCTCGCCGCCGGGGTGCACCTGGAGCGCATCGTGTCGGCGCTCGCGCCTGCGCCGGATGCCGATGCGGCCGAGGCGGCCCTCGCGGGGATCGCGGCCGTCGCGGAACGGCTCCGGCAGGACCCCGTCGCCCGGACCCAGATGCTGAAGGCGCTGCTGGATGGGCCGCAGAAGATCCTCGGCGACGTGCCGGCCCGCACGCTCGCCGCACTGGGCATCGCGACACCGTCCCCCGACGATGATGCCGCGGTGGGTGCGCTCGTGGAGGCGGCGGTGCAACGGCTCGCAGGCCGCCTCCGGCCCCAGACTCCCTCGTCGCGGAGCTGACATGCGTCTACGGTCCCTGCGTCTTCTGCGGTGGGGTCAGCTCTCGGGGCGGTCCGTCACCCTCCCCGACGGTGCGGGACTGGACATCCTCGTGGGTCCCAACGAAGCGGGAAAGACCACGACCATGCGCGCGTTCCGGAGCCTGCTCTCGGGCATCCGGCCCTCCGATCCGGCACCCGTCCCGGTGAAGGATGCCGAGCTGGAGGCCGAGGTGCACGTCGGCGGCGAGGACCGGGTGGTCAAGCGGCTGGGGCGTCGGGAGACCGGCACGGCGCTGCTCGACGCGGGGCATCGCGAGATCGCGCCGTCGGGATGGCCGCGGCTGTCGCGGACCGTGTACGACGCGGTGTTCTGTCTCGACCACCACGAGCTCGACGCGTCGGGGCGCGCGCTGGCGCGGTCGGGGGCCGATCTCGGGGAGCTCTTCTTCGCCACGAATGTCGGGCTCGAGGTCTACGTCGCCGCGCGCAAGTCACTCGGAGAGTCCCTCGAGCGGCGGTTCTCTTCCCATCGCGGCGCGAAGCAGAAGCCGGTGAACGCGGCGGTCCTCGCCCTGCAGAAGGCGCAGTCGACGCTCGACGCGCAGCGGGTGGACAGCACGGCGTGGGCGCGGCTGGAGAAGGCCGTGGACGACGCGACCGAGACGCGGGAGCGTCTTCGGCGCGCGCGCGAGGAGGCCGGGGCGGCCCATGAGGCGCAGGTGCGTGCGGTCGAGGCGCTTCCACGTGTGCGCGCGCTCCAGGCGGCGCGGGCGCGGCTGTCGGAGCTGGATCCCGACGGCACCCTGCCCGATCTGGCGTGGGCGCGGGACGTCCGCTCCCGCCTCGAGGCGCACGAGGGCGCGCTTCGGGAGGTCGCCCGCCTCGAGCACGACCTCGGGGAGACCGTCGCACGGCGCGACGCGATCCCCGACGACGCGGAGATCCTCGCGGTGGGGGACGTCCTCGATGCGCTCGCGCCGTCCCTTGGCTGGGTACGCGCGGCGATGGAAGGACTCCCCGCGCACGAGCGCGCGATGCACGCGGCGCAGGACGCGATCCGCGCCCGCGTGGAGGCCTCGGGCCGGACGCTGGACGTTCGCGACGCGGAGGCGGTCCGGGCATGGCACGCGCAGTTGCCGGACCCAGAGGCGATCGCGCAGGCCAGGGAGGCGTTGGACGCGTTGAGCCTCCGCTCCGGTCACGCCGCGCAGGCGGCCTCCGACGAGGAGGATGCGCGGACGGCGCTCGAACGATGTGCGCAGACCCCGGGCGATGCCGGACAGGTCGACGGGTCGTCGCTCGCGGTGGCGCTCGAGGGGGCGCGGCCGTTCCGTGGGGTCCGGTTGGCCGACGCGCGCGCCGCGCTGGCGGCACGCGTCGCCGAGCTGGACGCGGAGGCGCGCGGCATGGGGCTCGTCGACGCGGACGTCCTGCGGCTCCTCGGGCAGCGCCATCCGGACGACACGGAGATCCAGGCGGAGCTGGACGCCGCGGCGGCCGCCGCGCGGACGCGGGACGAGAACGAGCGTGCCGCGCAGGACGTGGTGCGGGACATGGAGCGGTGCGCGCGCGACGCCGAGGTGATCCGGGCCGCGGGGACCTTCGTGGAGCTCGCGTCCCTCCACGACGCCCGACGCCACCGGGACGCCGGCGTGGCGGCAGCGCTCGAGGCGCTCGACGGCACCGTGGCGCCACTCCGTGTCTGGGCGGGCAACGGAGACGCCGCGGGGGCGGTTCGAGAGGCGGTGCGGCAGGCGGATGCCATGGCCGATGCCCGTTTCGACCACGCCGAATCCGCCAGTCGCCTGGTGGAGCTCGACCGCCGGGTCGCGCAGGGCAGGGCGCGCCTGGCAGCTCTGGAGGCGGCGGGTGCCGCGCTGGACGCGGCGGTCATCGCGCGGGAGCAGGCATGGCGCACGCGGCTCGCGGACCTGGCGGTGCCGTGGCAGCCTGCGGCCGCGCTGCGGAGCTGGGTCGCCTCCCTTCAACGCCTCCGGGACCGCGCCCTCGTCCTCGCGCGCGAGTCGGAGGAACGAGCGGCCCGTGAAGCCGAGGTGTCCGATGCGCACGTCGCGTTGGCCCGGGCGCTCGGAGACACCGACGCCCGCGATGTCTCGCTCGACGCGCGGGTGGCGCGTGCCGAGCAGGTTCTGGCGGTGCTGCGCGAGGCGCGCGAGGCGCGCGTGCAGGCTGCGGGTTTGCTCCGCGACGCGGAGCGGCGGCGGGAGCGCGCCGAGGCCACCCGGGTGACCGCGCAGGCCGCGTGGGACACCGCGGCGACGGCCGTAGGCCTGCCGGCGGACGTGCCGGAGGCCGTGGCACGGCAACGTCTGCGGGCGCTGGAGGAGCTGCGGGTGCTGTCGAACGACTGGGCGCAGGCGTCGCGGGACGTGATGGGCGCGTCGGATGTCCTCGGGGCGTTTCGCGCGCGCCTCGCGTCGCTGGCGGGACTGGTGGATCCGGCGCTGCCCCCGCTCGTCCAGGCGGAGCGCCTGCTCGCGCGCCGGGTGTCGGCCACCGAGCAGCGCGTGGCGCGCATGAACCTCACGGAGCGCATCGATCTCCTGGCCCGCGAGCGGGATTCCCACGCCGCGCGCGTCACCGCCTGTGGCGCCGCGCTCGCGGAGGCGCGCAGGCGGGTCGGCCTTGCGCCCGAGGATTCGCTGGAGCCGCTGATCGTCGCCGTCGAGGAGGCGCACGCCCTGCGGGAGCAGGTGCAGGTCCTCGCTCGGGATCTCGGTGGGCGTGCCGCCGCGCTGGAGGTGCTCCTGGAGGGCAGGACCGCGGCGGAGCTGGAGAGCGCGGTCGCAGCCGCCCGGCAGCGGCGCGACGAGGTGGAGGCCGCGTTTCAGGACGCCGTCGGTGCGGTGGTCGCGGCGGAGAAGGACCGTGCGCAGGTGGACGGGTCCCTCGCGGCCGCGCGGGCCGCGGAGGCGCGAGCAGCCTGCGGCGCCGAGCTGTCCGCGCAGCTGCAGGAATACCTCGAGGAAGCGGTGGCAGCCTGGATTCTCGACCAGGCGATCGCGGATGCGCAGACCCACGCCGAGGACGGGCCGCTCGTGCGCGCCAGCGCCCACTTCAGGACGCTCACCCTCGGTGCGTTCGAGGGGTTGCGCGCGCTGGACGCCTCCTCCTCCGGCACCACCGAGCGCTACGTCGTGGCCGTTCGCGATGGGCTCGACACCGTGGGCATCGACGCGCTCAGCGACGGCACCCGGGACGCGTTGTGGCTCGCCCTTCGGATTGCGGCCATCGAGGAGCACCTCGACCGCGAGGGACCGGTGCCGGTGGTGCTCGACGATGTGCTCGTCCATCTCGATGACGCACGCGCCGCTGCGGCCCTCTCCGTGCTCGCGGAGCTCTCCGGGCGCACCCAGGTCCTGCTCTTCACGCACCACGCGCATCTGGCCGTGCTCGCGTCGAAGGTCCTCGGCGCGCGTGCGCGGATCCAGGAGCTGGCGCCGCGCGACCCTTCGGTGATGGTCCCGGGGTCGGAGCTGGCGCCCCCCGCGCTGTCCGCGTCCGCGGAGCCGCGCAAGGGCAAGCCCGCGCGGAGGTAGTCAGCGGGTGATCGTGCGTGGGCTGGCCGCGCGCGGACGCGGCGGGGCTGGCGTGGCGACGTGGTCATCGCCACCTTGCTACATGCCCCGAGGTGACGGTTTCCCTGCCCGACTGGATGTACCGGCGTGTGCCAGCGTTGCAGGCGCTGCGCGGCTACGGTGCGGCGGACG
>JBDLRI010000017.1:0-11107 GCA_039800105.1 Pseudomonadota bacterium | reverse complement strand
CTAGAAGCGCACCACGGTCCCGCCGCTCACCGCCGGCGTGAAGTTGGTGTTGTGGAAGCCGTCCTGCGTGAGCTCGAGCTTGCTGCCGCTCAACACGCCCAGTGCCAGGTTCGCGTTCAGTCCGAACGCCGGCGTGAACATCACGTCGAGGCCCCCGCGTCCCCGGAAGCCCACGGCCACGTCGAAGTCGGAGGTGTACGGCACGAGCGTCAGGTCCGCCCCGACGTAGGGCCGCCAGCGCGCGCCCCCGTGGCGCCACACCACGCCGGCGTTGACCGGAAGGATGGTGTTCCAGACGGGAACCTCCTCCGGCGCGACCCCCTGCTGCACCGCGAGCCGCCCCAGCTCGGCGGGCGTGTAGCTGCGCCGCGTGGTCTGGCCCTCGACGCCGCCGACGAAGTGCACCCCGCCGGCGAGCTTCACGTCGAGCTCCGCGCCCCACGTGACGAATCCCATCGAGCCCACGAAGGACTGCCCGATCCGCCCGGTCACGCCGACGCTCCGCACCTCCGGCGCGGCGCCGCGGATGCTGGCGCGTCCGGTGTCCCGTCCGCCGCGCGTGGTGACCGCCACCCGGGGGCGCGGGCCGTCCTCGTCCGCCGTGCGGGTGCGGGGGCGCGCGGCCCGATCCCCGTCGTCGTCGTCCCGGGACCCGCGGGCGCGCATGGCGGCGCGGGCCTCGGCGATCGCCTCGGCGTCACGCTCCGCCTCGTCGTCCTCGGCGCGGGTGCGCGCGGCGGGTCGGGCAGGCGCCGTGTCCTCGTCGTCGTAGCTGGCGCCGCGGGACGCGGGTCGGGCAGGCGTCGGGTCCTCGTCGTCGTCGCGCGCGGCGCTGCGCGATGCGGGACGCGCCGGCGGCACGTCGTCGTCGCTGGCGCCGCGGGACGCGGGTCGAGCGGGCGTCGAGTCCTCGTCGTCGTCGCGCGCGGCGCTCCGCGCGGCGGGTCGAGCGGGCGTCGAGTCCTCGTCGTTCCGCGTGGCGGCGCGGGTGGGCGCGCGCGTCGATTCGGCACGCGGCGCCGCAGCGCGCCCGGCCGCTTCCTTCTCCACGGCGATCAGGTCGGTGGCGCTGCCGAACTCGAAGGCGTCCTCCTCCGCGGCCGGCGCCGGGGCGCGGGCGGGCGCGGACGGCGTGGCGGTCCGTGCCTTGTTCTCGGCCTCGGCCCGCGCGCGTGCGGATCCCGCGGGCTTCGAGGCCTTGCCGCGACCTCCGCTCCGCGACGGCGAGTCGAACGCGAAGTCGTCCTCCTCGTCGGAGAAGGTGGACGGGTTCACGTCCGGCTCGTCCTTCGCCTGCTTCTTGACGGGCGGCGCGGCCTTCGGCTTGGCCTGCACGGCTGCCGCCGGCGCGGGCTTCGCGGGGGCGGGCGCACCCGCGGCGAGCAGGGACTTCACCCATTGCCCGGCCTCGGAGGCCAGGGTGCCGGGGTCCGCCTCGACGTCGATGCTCTCTCGGCCGCGGATCTTCCGGGCGCGGGCGTCGTAGTAGACCAGGGCGACCTGGAGCCCGCTGCCCCCGGGCTCGACGGTGCCGATGATGACGGCGTCTCCGTCGTTGGCCGTGGCGATGCCGGCCAGGCATCCCGTGTTGGTCAGGCAGTTCGCGTCCAGCGTGGGCGGCGCCTTCGCAAGCTCCGTGACGCTGTCGAACTCGCCCGAGAAATCGAGCTCGGCGCTCACCAGGCTCGTCACGTTGCGGGCGACCTTGGCGTCGATGTTCACCCCCACGAAGGGCGCGATCACGACGGTGCCGCCCGCGAGGGCGGGTGCCGGGAGCGCGAGGAGGGCGAGCAGGGGGAGCAGCCGGCGACGCATGGACGACCTCGTGGGTGGCGACGACCGGGATATCTTGCCACGTCCGCACCCCATGCGCATCCCCGTTTCCTCCGCTTGCGCCGGTGCCGTCGTGGCGGGCGGCGCGCTCGGTCTCGCCGACGCGCTCGGTGTGCTGGTGCGCGGCGGCATGTCCCCGGACACCGGCGACCGTGTGGCGCTCTGCGCGCTGGGTGCGTGCGCGGGCGCGGGGCTCGCGCTGCCCGGGGCGGTGCTCGCGCGGGGCGCGTCGTCGGTGGCGGAGGCGCGCGCGCGCGGGGCGATCGGCGGGGCGTGGGGCCTCGGCGCCGTCGCGCTGGCCCTCGCGTGGTTCACCGATCCGGCGCCGTTCACGCAAGGCCTTCCGGCGCAGGGGAGCGTGCCCGTCTTCGTGGCCATGCTCGGCGTGGGCGCCGTGGCGCTCGCGGGCGCGTTGCGGGCCTGCCGCGCGGCGCGGGGTCGGCGGGTCCTCGTCGTGGGCGTGGCGGCCGCGGCGCTCGGCGTGGCGGTGGCACCCGCGACCGCGACGTCGGGGGTGCCGGTCCCGGTGGCCGTGGCGCCGTCGCGCCGTCCCAACGTGCTGCTGGTGACGCTGGACACGGCGCGCGCCGACCGGTTCGGCTGCTATGGGGGGACGGCCGACACGCGGCACGTGGATCGTCTCGCGCGCGAGGGCGTGCGCTTCGCGCAGGCCTACGGCGTGGCGCCGGTCACCGGGCCGAGCCACGCCAGCATGCTGCTCGGGGCCGGGCCGTGGGACCACGGCGTGCTGCTCAACGGGGTGCCGCTGCCGACCGACCGCCCGACGCTGGCGGAGCTCCTGGCGGCGCACGGGTGGCGCACCGGCGCGTTCGTGAGCGCCTACGTGCTGGACGGGGCGCTCGGGTTCCGTCGCGGGTTCGAGGTCTACGACGACTCCTTCGCGTGGCTGCCGGGGAGCGATCGGCTCCTCGCCGGGCGGCTTCGCGGGGCCGTGGCGCGGCGCGCGGGGGCGGCGGAGCCGTTGGAGCGCCGGGGCGCGGACACGGTCGACGCCGCGCTCCGCTGGCTGGAGGGGCAGCGTGCGCCGTGGTTCCTGTGGGTGCACCTGTTCGATCCGCACGGGCCCTACGCACCGCCCCCGCCGTGGGACACGCGCTACGTCTCGGGGGACCCCACGGACCCGGCGAACCCCAGCATGCGGCAGGTCGGCGAGCTGCCGGCGTACATGCGCGACTCCCTGCGCGGCATCACCGACGTGGGGTGGGTGCGCGCGCAGTACGACGGAGAGATCAGCTACGCCGACAGCCAGCTCGGGCGGCTGCTCGGCGCGCTCGACTCGCGCGGAGAGGCCGCGGACACCCTCGTCGCGGTGCTGGCGGATCACGGGGAATCCCTGGGAGAGCACGGCACCTGGTTCACCCACGGGGATGACGTGGCGAGGGCCAGCGTGCACGTGCCCTTCGTGCTTCGCGGTCCCGGCGTTCCCGCGGGCGGAGTGAGCGACTCGCCGGTGGAGGGAAGCGACCTCGCGCCGACCCTGCTGGCGCGGCTCGGTCTGGCCGTCCCTGCGCGCATGACCGGCCGCGACGCGCTCGCCAGCCTTCTCTCGGGGCGGGGGGACATCCCCCCGCAACGCCCCCCGGACGTGGCGGCGCGCGCGCTGTGCTTCGACCGCGCGTCCAACCGCGCGGGCCGCGCCGCCGGCACGCTCTCCCGGCCGCGCTGGCGCATCGCGGGGCTGCATGCCGCCGACGGGCACCTCCAGCACCGCGAGGTGGACCACTCCGACGGCTGGGAGGGTGCGATCCCGACGTCGCCGGAGGCCTGGCAGGCGCGGGCGCGGGCGGTGCTCGACGGCGCCGACACCGACCGCAGCGCCGCGGAGGTGGACGCCGACACGCGCGCGCGCCTCGAATCCCTCGGCTACGTCGATCCCACGGCCCCGGCCGCGCCATGGTGATCGGAGAATCCCCCGTCAAGGACGCGTGGCGGCTCGTGGCGTGGGGGCCGTGGCGCTGGGCGCTCGAGGCGGCGCCGCCGGGCTGGGAGTTCCGCGCCAACCGCGCGGCCGGCGCCGTGGCGGGCCGGGTGGCCGTCGCCACGCGTTCGCGGGTGGCCGAGAACCTCGGGCGCGCTTTTCCCGAGCTGGACTCCGCGGCGCGGGAGCGGCTGGCGCGCCGCACGTTCGCCGCGCACTTCGCCAACCAGTACGCCAGCTTCAGCTTCGCGCGGGTGAACCCGTCCACCCTCGGCGCCTACCTGCGCTGGGAGGGCCTGGAGCACCTGGAGTCCGCGCGTGCGGCGGGCGTGGGCGTCGTGCTGGTGCACCCGCACATGGGGCCCGCGCAGCTGCCGCTGTGCGCGCTCGGCGCGGTGGGCTGGCCGGTGCACCAGGTGGGCGGCGGGCCGGTCACGCTGGCGCGGAGCCGGCTCGGGCGCTGGGCGTCGGACACCCGCGCGCGGCTGGAGGCCCGCCTCCCCGCGCGCGTCCTCGACGCCCGGGGCTTCCTGCGGGACGCCGTGCGCGCGCTGCGCGCCGGCGGGATCGTGCTGACCGCCGGGGATGGAACCGGCGGCGGGCTCGAGCTGGGCCGCCGCGTCGCGGTGCCGGTGTTCGGCCAGCCCTACCGCATGCCGGTGGCGGCGGCGCGGCTCGCGGCGATGGGGGGCGCGCGCCTGCACCCCCTGCACTGCGTGGCCGACGGCGCGGCGCACCGCGCCGTGATCGGCCCCGCGCTGCCCCTGGCGGCCGAGGACCCCGATCACGCCGCCGCCGCGCGGATGCTCGCGGGGTGGCTGGAGGCGGTGGTGCGCGCGCACCCCGAGGAATGGCTCCTCTGGGACGCGTTCGTGCCGGGTGGATTGCTCGCGGAGGCGCCATGACACGCTACGTCGACCCGTACTGGGGGGGCGTTGCGGGGGGGAACCCCCCGCCGAGGAAGCAGGATCCCCGGCACGGGGAGGCCCCCGCGGGCAGCGCGATCGTGGTGCTCGGGAGCGCGGCCGTGCTGGCGGTGGACCTCCTGCGCAACCCGTGGTTCAACGACGTGGCGTGGGCGGCGGCCATCCCGGCCGCCTGGGCGTTGCTGGCCGTCCTGCGGCGTGCGTGGTCCACGGTCGGGCTGTGCGCCGTCCTGGCAGGCGGGTGGGCGTGGACCGCGCGTCCGCCCGAGGGCCCGTCGCCGCTGCAGGTGCTGGTGGTGGGAGTCGACGGCGGCACCTTCGACGTCATCGACGCGGAGGCCGCCAGGCTGCCGACGTTCCAGCGGCTGGCGCTCGAGGGCGCACGCGGGCCGCTGCGCTCGATGGAGCCGATGTTCTCGCCGCTGCTGTGGACCACCCTCGCCTCCGGGCGCGTTCCGGGGGACCACGGGGTGCGGGGGTTCCGCGTGCACGCGGAGGACTGCCGCGTGGCCCGCGTGTGGGACGTGGCCGAGGACGCGGGCATGCGCGTCGGCGTGTGGAAGTGGCTGGTGGACTACCCGCCGCGCGTGGTGCCGGGCTTCTGGGTGCCGTCGTGGTTGGCGCCGGGCCCGGAGACGTGGCCGGTGCGCCTGTCGGCCGTGAAGGAGCTGGAGCTGGCGCACCGGACGCGCAGGGCGGCCGTGGCGCCGTCGCGGGGGATGCTGGCGATCGGATGGGACCTCGTCGGGCTGGGCATGCGCCTGTCCACGCTGGCCGACGGGGTGGCGTGGTGGGCGGAGCGGAAGGCCTACGCCTTCGTCGTGCGTTCCGTTGACGCGGCGCGGGCCGACGTGCGCAACCAGCTGCTGCGGGGCCGCATCGACCGCGACGTGTTCGTCGCGCAGGTGCACCGCGAGGAGGTCCAGTTCGCCACGTTCACCTTCTACGGCGTCGACGCGCTCGGCCACCTCTACTGGGACCGCCACGAAGCCGGCGGCGACGAGGTCCGCGCCGCATACCGGGAGGCGGACGCGATCCTGGCGGAGCTGTGGGCGCAGCTCGGGCCGGAAGGGCGACTCGTCGTGGTCAGCGACCACGGGTTCCAGTCCATGGCCACGGCAACGGGGGCGAACGGCCCGGCCGGTCGTTTCCTTCCGAAGACCGAGGCGCTGCGTGCGCGCCTGCTCCGGGACTTCCCGGGCGCGGCGGCCGACGTGACCCGCGTGGGCCACAAGATCACCCTGTCCACCCGCGACATCGCCGCGCAGACCCTGCGCGTGTGGGTGGGCCGCCTGGTCGACTCCGCCGGAAACCCGTTCTACCGGGTCGAGGAACTCGACGGCGACATGCTCGGGCTCACCCTCGCCGACGAGCAGGTCGATGCGCGCCGGCTCGCCTCGGACACGGTCGGGGGCGCCCCGTTGTCCGACTACGTCGCGCTCGATCGGGCCTACACGGGCACGCACGCGGCGCGCGGCATCCTGTACGTGGCCGGCCCGGGCGTGCAGGCCGGGGCCACCCTGCCGGAGGCCGGGCTCCTGGACGTGGCGCCGACCGTGCTCGGCGCGGCGGGGCTGGCCACCAGCACCGAGATGATGGGCCGAAGCGTGGTGCCGGCCTGGAAGGGCCCCGCGCCGGTGCGGAGCTGGGACGGACTGCTGCGCGGGCATCGGTGGCTCGGCGGGGAGTCCGGCGTGGCGGAGCCGCAGATGCGCGCCCTCGGCTACATCGAGTAGGCGGGTCCGTGCGCATCCTCTTCGCCGCGCGCCGATGGTGGCCGGATGTCCGCAGTGGCTCGGAGGTGGTGATGCACGCCCTGCACGGCGCCGCCGTGGACGCCGGCGCGGACGTGCGCGGCGTGGCCGGCTTCGTGCGCGATCCCGCCGCGGTCCCCCCGTCGTGGCAGGCGGTGGACCTGCGGCGCGCGTCGCGCCTGCCGGGCGGGGCGCACCTCGCCATGGCGCGTGCGGTGGCCGCCGCGGTGGCGCGGGAGCGCCCCGACGCGGTGCTGGCCAACCAGCTGGAGTGCGTCACCTCGGCGGCGCCCACCGTGTGGATCGTGCACGACCTCAACTTCGGCCGGCTGCCCGGCGAGGGGGCCGGGCTGGAGCGGTCCGCGCGGCTCGCCCTCTACCGTCGGGCTGCCGCGGTGTCGGCCGGGATCGTCGTCCCGAGCGAGGCCACGCGCGTCCGCCTGGAAGAGGCCGGTATTCCCGCGTCCCGGGTCACGGTCGTGCCGAACGGGGTCGTGCTGCCGGAGCGCGCGGGGCCGGCGGCGGAGGGCGGTCCGCACGGCGTGCTCGTACCGGGGCGCATTCTTCCGGGGAAGGGCGCCCACCTGGCCCTCGATGCCTTCGCGCGGCTGCCGGCGGCCGTGCGGGCCGGCTCGGAGCTGTGGATCGTCGGGGCCGCCACCGACCGGGTCTTCCTCGACCGCCTGCGGGTACAGGCGTGGGGGCTTCCGGTGCGCATCGTGCCCGACGCGCCCGACATGGCGGTGTGGCTGGCGCGCGCGCGCGTCGTGCTGCTGCCGACCCGCATGGACGAGGGCTTCGGCCTCGTGGCGCTCGAGGCCCAGGCGCACGGGGTGCCGGTGGTCGCGTTCGATCAGCCGGCGCTGCGGGAGGCCACGGGCGGGCACGCGCGCTTCGTCCCGTCGGGCGACGTCCCCGCGCTGCGCGACGCGCTCCGGGCGCTGCTCGTCGATGCGCCTGCCCGGGTCGCACTGGGCGAGGCCGGGCGCGCATGGGCGCGCGGCCGCACCTGGTCGGAGGCGTGGGCAGGGGTGGCGGCGGTGCTGCGCGGGGTCGCCGCATCGCGCGCCTAGCCGCGACGGTTCAGCGGGCCAGGAAGCCGCGCGCGTCCAGCGCCGCCAGCACGGCGTTCGCGCAGCCCTCGACGTCGAGCGCGCCGCTGTCGAGCACCAGCTCCGGCGATCCGGGCGCCTCGTAGGGCGCGGAGATGCCGGTGAACTCGGGGATCTGCCCCGCGCGCGCCTTCTTGTAGAGCCCCTTCGGGTCGCGCGCCTCGCACGTCTCCAGCGAGGCGTCCACGAAGGTCTCGAGGAACGTGCCCTCGGGCATGATGGCGCGCACGCCGTCCCGGTCGGCGCGGTACGGCGAGATGAACGCCGTGACCGTGATGACGCAGGCGTCCGCGAAGAGCTTGGCGACCTCGCCGATGCGGCGGATGTTCTCCGTGCGGTCGGCCGGCGAGAACCCGAGGTCCTTGTTCAGGCCCATGCGGATGTTGTCACCGTCGAGCACGTAGCAGGCGTGCCCGCGCTCGAGCAGCAGCTGCTCCACGCGCCGCGCGATGGTGCTCTTGCCGCTCGCGCTCAGCCCCGTGAGCCACACGACGCAGCCCCGCTGGCCCATCGCGGTGGCGCGCTCGTCGGACGTCACGGTCGCGCCGTGCCAGGTCAGGTTCGTTCCCGTCGGATTCATGCTCGCTCCCTCAGCCGAGACCGATCTCGCGCAGGCGGTTGTAGAGGAACTCCTGCGTCGTGATCGGCGGGAGCGGCTCACCGAACAGCGGCGTCAGCACGTGCTCGGGGTGCGGATGCAGGAAGAACGGCATGGACAGGCGCCCGCCGTCGGAGCCGCCCGGGTTCACCACGCGGTGCGTGGTCGCGGGCAGCCGGCCGCCGGTGATGCGCGCCATCATGTCGCCGGTGTCGCACACCATGACGTCCGGGGGCGTGTGGATGGCCATCCAGGTGCCGTCGCGGGTGAGCAGCTCCAGCCCGGGCCGCGTGCTGACCGGCAGCACCGTGAGGAGGTTGATGTCCTCGTGGGCTGCGGCGCGCACGGCGCCCGTGGGGATGCTCCCGCCCATGTCGGGGTAGTGGATCACGCGCAGGACGCTGTTCCCGTCCTTCACCATGTTCCGGAAGTAGGTCTCCGGCTGGCCGAGGTACGCGCCCACCGCCACGAGGAGGCGGTTGGCGAAGTCCTCCATCTGCGTGAAGAGCGCGTCGAAGGTCGGCCCGAACACCGGGAGCTCGGACGGGTAGTGGTTGGCGGGGACCTCGCCCTTGACGCGCATCGGGTGGTCGGACGGCAGGATGCGCCCGACGTGCCAGAACTCCTTGAGGTCCGGGATGGGCTGGTCCTTGGCGTGCTCCACCCCGAAGGAGGTGTAGCCGCGCTGGCGGCCCTCCTTCGGGAACTCGTAGGCCTTCTTGACCGCGTCGGGCAGCGCGAAGAGGTCGCGGGCGCGGCCGTAGGCCTGGTCGAGCAGGGCCGTCGGGATGCCGTGGTTCACCACGGCCACGAAGCCGAACCGCTCGAGGCCCTCCCCGAGGGTCTTCACGAACGCGTCGCGGCGCGCCGGGTCCGAGAAGTCGTTGAGGTCGACGACAGGAATGGTCTCGTTCACGGGGCCTCCGGGAGGGACCTTCGCCTTCTAACGCGGCGCTCGCGCCCATGTCGTGCACCTTACGGGAATCCCTCTTGGGGCGGGGGGGGCCCCCCTCGCGGCCGCGGCCGGGCGGCGACCTCCGGGGGCGGGGTCCGGCGCTCGCTGAGCCCGGCCCGGCGCCGCCATCGGCGGACGCGTCCTCCCCACGCGCGCCGCTCGAGGCCCCTGCGGGGCCAACCGCGGCGGCGTGCCCCCCGCAACGCCCCCCGGCCGACGGCCACCTCCGCGACCGGCCGGGCGTGCTAGGGCGGGTCCATGGAAACGCTGCCCGGAATCATCGGTCGCCACGAGGAGAGCGAATCGCTGCTGGCATGCCTGCACGCGGGTCGCCACGTGTTGCTGGAGGGCCCGGTCGGCGTCGGGAAGACGGTGCTGGCCGCCGCCGCCGCCCGGCGGCTCGGGCGCGGCATCGTCCGCGTCGACGGCGACGGCCGCTACACCGAGGCCAAGCTCGTGGGGCAGTTCGACCCGCCCGCCGTGCTCGCCGGCGGCTACCGCGCCGAGGCGTTCCTGGCCGGCCCGCTGGTGGCGGCCATGCGCGACGGCGCGGTGCTGTTCGTGAACGAGCTCAACCGCATGCCGGAGGGCGTGCAGAACGTGCTTCTCCCCGCGATGGACGAGCGCCGCGTCGTGGTTCCCATGCTCGGGGAGGTGCGCGCCGCGCCCGGCTTCGCCGTGCTCGCCACGCAGAACCCCGCGGAGTTCGTGGCCACCGCCTCGCTCTCCGAGGCGCTGCTCGATCGCTTCGAGCTGGTGCGGCTCGATCACGCCTCGGCCGCCGAGGAGGAGGACATCGTGCGTCAGGCGTCGTCCGGCGCGCCGGACCCGGGCGTCGTCCGAGCGGCGGTGGCCATCGTGCGCGCCACGCGCGACGATCCACGGATTCGCCGCGGCGCGAGCGTGCGGGCCGCCATCGCCATCGCCGACATCGCCGCGGCGCTCGGCGGGGACGTGGCGCGCGCGGCCCGGCTCGCGCTGCCCACGCGCATCGAGCTGTCGGACGCCCACGGCAACGGTCTGCCGGAGGTGCTCGAGGACCTCGCAAAAAAAGCGTAGGCCGCCGCCCCGGCCTCGACCTGACGAGGACGGCCACGGTGGCGGCGCCCCCTTCGCCCGACCTGCCCACGACCCCGTTCCTGTCGCATGCCTCCGCGGCGGCCCAGCTCGCGGAGCTCCCCGCCGGCTGGGACGCCGCGACGGCGTGGCGGCAGCTGCGCACGCAGCTTCCGCCGCCGCTGCGGCAGGTGGTGCTGGACCGCGCGGTGGATGCGGTCGTGGCCCACGCCCGGCGGCTGGTGCGGCACGCGGCCCGGCCGACGCGGCCCGTCACGGCAGCGTGGCCGGACGCCGGCGAGCTGGACGTGGAGCGCACCCTGGACACGCCGCCGCCGTGGTCGCCGGGCGATCTTCGGCTGGTGCGCGCGGAGCCACGGGACGTGGACGTCGTCGCGGTGCTGGACATGTCCCTGTCCATGACCGGCGAGAAGATCGCGCTGCTCGCGGTGGCGAGCGTCATCCTGCGCAGCAAGGTGGAGAACCTGTCGCTGGTGGCCTTCGACACCCGCGCGCACGTGATCGTGCGGCAGGGCGAGGCGGTGGGCGCCCGGGAGGTCGCCCGCCGCGTGCTTTCGGTGCCCGCGCAGGGCTACACGAACCTGGAGGACGGGCTGCGCGCGGGCTTGCGGGAACTGCGCGCGAGCCGCCGTCGCGAGCGTGTCGGCATCGTCTTCACCGACGGCGTGGCGAACGTCGGCTGGGACCCCGTGCCGGTGGCGGCGCGCTTTCCGCGCCTGCACGTGGTGCACCTGGGCGCCCATCAGGTCCAGGGCGCGCGCGCCTGCCGCGAGCTGGCGCGGGCGGGCCGCGGCAAGCTCTACCGCGCGCGCACCTACGCCGATCTCCCGCTCGTGGTGCGGGGCGCCGTGCGGGAGCTGTTCCGCGGGTAGGCGGACGCCGTGCGGCCCCGGGGGCGTTGCGGGGGGCGGTG
>JBDLRI010000016.1:0-25168 GCA_039800105.1 Pseudomonadota bacterium | reverse complement strand
GCGCCCTGCGGCGGCTGCCGTCAGGTGATCTACGAGCTGGGACCGGACTCCGAGGTGCTCATCGCCGGGATGGACGGCGACTGGGAGACCACCACGATCCGCGCGCTCCTTCCGCACGGCTTCGACGGCAGCGCCCTGCCGTAGCCATCCTTCGCGCCGCGCCGGGGGGCGTTGCGGGGGGCAGGCAGCCCCCCGCCCCAGACCTCAGAGCGGACGGACGGGGGCGAGGCTGCGCGCGATCAGCGGCGTGAGGGGCGCCAGCTCGTCCGTGGTCCACTGCATGGCCTGCACGACGTCGTCGGCGGTGGGCACCAGGTTGACCGGGCTGAGCGTCTTGTTCAGCGCCACGTGCAGGTGCGCGTAGGGCAGGTTGCGCAGCACGTTGGGCTTCACGATCTGCTGGATGGCCAGGAACAGGCCGCTGCGCAGGCGCGGCGCGAAGCAGTCCAGCGCCACCACGTAGGCGTTGCGGCGCCCCACGCGGCCGTTCACCACGACCTCCTCCCACGCCGGGCGCGCCGGGACGTTGTTGACGAGGCCGCCCTCCGCCAGCCGGGTGATGCCGTAGCGGGCGTAGAGCTCGTCGAGCAGCAGTTTCATGCGCCGGTCATCGCGCACCACGTCGTAGTGGATGAGGCCGGGGATCGACGCGGAGAAGCCCGCGGCGTCGACGATGTCGGCATCCAGCGTGGCGGGGTCCTGTCCGAACACCACCTCCCGCAGCGCCTCGGGCGTGGAGAGCAGCTCCCGCACCAGCCCGACGACCTGCACCACCTGGTCGACCCGCGAGGGCTTCACGCGCGCGCCGGGCGCGATTGCATCGTCGAGGAAGTGCTCGTAGTAGGCGAGGTCGTGCTTGAGCGCCTCCAGCCCGATCCCGGTGCAGCACACCAGCAGCGGGATCTCCAGCTCCCGGAAGGTGAGCGGCCGGCCGTCGGGGTCCTGGAAGAGCGCGCCGATGGCGGCCCGCAGGTACAGCCGCAGCGTGGCGGGCAGTCCGTAGCGGCTGTCCACCTGCAGCACCCGGAACACCGTCTCGTAGGAGAGGCGCTTGGAGGCCTCGAAGAGCGGCGCCGCGTCGTAGACCTTGCGGCGCGCCCGGAACATGCCCATCAGCGCGCCGATGGACGTCCCGGCGATCAGCGCCGGCTGGAAGCCCTGCCGGTGGAAGTGGCGCCATGCGCCGGCGTAGCCGTAGCCGGCGCCGCCGCCGCCGCCGCACACGACCACGAACGGGCGTTCGCGCACCTCCGCGTCGAGGGTGTGCGGGTCGATGGCGGCATGCTCGGCGAGCGCCGCGCGCTGCGACCGCGTGGCCTCGACGAGCGGCGCGAGCAGGCCCGCCACGGCGCGCAGATCCCCGTCGCGCAGCAGCGCGGGCTCGAGCGTCGTGCGGACCCGCCACGCGTGCGATGCCAGGAACCCCGCGACCTCGGCGTCGGTGCCGTCCTCGCGCCGCACGGCGTGCATCTTGGCGAAGGACAGGACGTAGCGCAGCGTGTCCAGGGTCGCTTCCGAGAGGTCGCCGGGGCGGGCCAGCATGCCGCGGATCGCCGCGGCCTCCATCGCCTCGAACGGCGTGCGGTGTGCGAGCAGCCGCTCCGGTTCCACCCGTCGTCCTCCCGTCTCCAAGCTAGGCACGGGCCGCGATCGCGCGGCGGGTGGCGGGAACGCTCAGGGCGACCGCGCCGCAGAGGATCGCCGCCGAGACGAGGAACGGCGCGCCCGGTGCGACGCGCGACAGCAGCAGTCCGCCCACGGCGGGCCCCGCCGCGCGCGCCAGGGCGCCCATGCTCTGCGCGGCGCCCAGGATTTCGCCCTGCTGGTGGGCACCCGCGGAGCGGCTGATGAGCCCCTGGAGCGACGGCGTGGTGAGCCCCTGGCCGATGGCGATCAACGCGAAATCGCCGGCGATCGTCCAGCCCGGCGCGGTGAACGGCACCGCCGCGAGGCCCACGGCCAGCGTGGCCAACCCGATCGGCACCAGGCGCCCCTCGCCGAACCGGCGCACGAGCGGCCCGATGAGTCCGCCCTGGACCACGATGCCGAGGATGCCGACGAGGCCGAACAGCCGCCCGATGTCGGCCGGCTGGAACCCCCACGCGGCGTGCGCGAACAGCGTGAAGCACGACTCCATCGCGGAGAACGCGAAGATCTGCACGAACGCCAGCAGGATGCACAGCCCGATCACGGGATGGGTCACGGCGTGCCACAGCGCGCGCGGCGAGATGGACCGCTCCGACGTCGTCGAGCCGGCGTGACGGGTCTCCGGCAGCCAGGCCAACGCCAGGACGAAGTTCAGGGCGCTCAGCAGGCCCGCGAACGCGAGCGGCAGCGCCATGCGGGCGCGCACCGCGTCTCCGCCGAGCAGCGGCAGGAACGGGTCGAGCAGACCGCGCGCGGCCAGCCAGTCCGGCACGTGGCTCAGCTCGCCGCCCAGGAACGGGCCGATGGTGAAGCCGATGCCGAACGCCGCCCCGAACAGGCCCATGCCCTTGGCGCGGTTCTCCGGCGTCGTGAGGTCCGCGATGCACGCCTGCGCGGTCCCGAGGTTGGCGGTCATGGCGCCGTGGAGGATCCGGAAGACGACGACCATCCACAGGGCGCGGGCGTTGGCGAGCGTGAACAGCATGAGCGCGGTCATGCCGATGGACGCGAGCAGCACGGGGCGACGTCCGATCCGGTCGGAGACCTGGCCGAGCATCGGCACGCACAGGAACTGCGCCAGCGAGTAGCCCGCCATGATCAGCGTGACCTGCAGCTCGGAGGCCCCGAACGCCTGCGCGTAGTACGGCAGGTTGGGGATGACGATGCCGAACCCCACCAGGTCGAGCATCACGGTGAAGAAGACGACGAGGAGGGGCTTCACGCGGTCTCCGCGCGCCGCAGGAGCGCGTCGTGGAACAGTCCGTTGGAGGCGTACAGGCCACCGGTGTGCAGCGGCGACGGGCCCCGGAGGTCCAGCGGGCGCCCGCGTCCGTCCGTGACGCGCCCGCCTGCGGCAAGGACGATCGCCACGCCGCCGGCGATGTCCCAGGCGTTGCGCGGCTGGGGCGTGAAGTTGGCCTCCACCCGCCCGGCGGCCACGAGCCCGAGCTTGTAGGCCACGGAGCCGACCGGCACCAGGTCCAGGCCCTCCCAGGCGACCAGGTCGCCGCGTGCGTGCTCCGTGCGGCTGCAGGCCACGCGGGCGCCCTCGATCGAGGGGTGCGCGCTCACCTGCGCCGGCGCGCCGTCGAGCGTGGCGCCCAGGCCCTCCGCGCCCGCGAAGACCTCCCCGGTGACGGGGTTGACGAGGACGCCCAGCACCGGCCGCCCGGCGTGCAGGAGCCCGATGCTCACGACGAACTCGGGGATGCCACGGGTGAACTCCCGCGTGCCGTCGAGCGGGTCCACGACCCAGGCCCACGGGCGGGCGTGCCAGGAACCGTCGTCCGGCGTCTCCTCGTCGAGCCAGCCGAAGTCCGGGTGACGGTCCCGCAGGCGGGTGTGAAGCACGCGCACGCTCGCGAGGTCGGCCTCGGTGAGCGGGTTGTCCTCGCCCTTCTGCAGCAGCACGGTGCGATCGCGGTAGCAGGCGCGCACGGCGCCCGCCGCTTCGCGGGCGGCGGCGAGGGCCTCGTCGAGCAGCGTGCGCAGCACCCGTACCTCTCCGGCAAGCCTTTGCCCTAACCTGTGGCGCATGGGTTTGGGGCGGGGGACATCCCCCGCAACGCCCCCGTGCCGGTTAGCGGGTCCTCGTACGTGGAGGCGGTCGTGCTCGCGTTCGTGGCGTGGCTGGCAGGCGTGGCGCAGGCCCGGGACGTGGACCCGTGGCCCGCCTGGAACGAGGATCCCCGTGCGCTCGCGGCGTGGGCCCCGGATCCGGGGGGTGCCGTGTCGGGCGTGCGTCGGGCCGAGGGGGGCGGGACGCGCGTGGCGATGCTGCTCGAGGGGGCGCCCGCACGCTGGCAGGCCCGGGGTGTGGCGGCCGACGGAACGCCGGGGCCGTGGGTGGACGGCGAGGAGACCTTTCGCAGCGGCGAAACCGCCGTGGTCATCGTGGAACTGGGCGGTCCCTGGGACGGCGCGCAGCTGCGCCGCGTCGGCGGACCGGCACCGCGCACCCTCGGGTGGGATCTCGTGGTCCCGGCATACCCGGACGCGGGGGTGCGCGCGCGCGCCGCCATGCGTGCGGACCCGGCGGGCCCGCCGCCTCCGCTCTCGGCGGAGCTGACGGCGATCGGGGTGATCCCGCGCAACCAGTGGGGAGCGCGCCCGACGTCGTGCTCGTCCATGGAGGACGACTGGTACCGCATGGCCATCCACCACACCGCGGGCGGCACGACGAGCGGCGGCACGGTGCAGGGGGCCGTGCAGGCGCTGCAGGCCTACGCCCAGGACAGCGGCACGTACTGCGACATCCCGTACCAGTTCCTGGTGGGCGTGGACGGCTCGCTGTGGGAGGGGCGCCCGGAGGGCTACACGAGCGGAGCGACCGGTGGGGGCAACAACGACGGAAACGCGGCGATCTCGTTTCTCGGCTGCTTCACCGAGAGCGGCTGCCCCGGCACACCGAATGACGTCACGGAGCCGATGATCGATGCCGGACAGCTCATCGTGCAGACCCTCGCGGACATGCACGGCATCTCCATGTCCGACGTGCGCGGCCATCGGGACTGGCCCGGCAACAGCACCGTGTGCCCCGGAAACTGGCTCTACGCGCGGCTCGACGACCTTCGCACGCCGCTGACGCAGTGGGGTGCCACGCTCTCGCAGTCCTCGTGGGGCTTCGGGAGCGGGGACGTGGTGACCGTGCCGCTCGGCGAGACGGTCGACGGGTGGGTGGAGTTCCAGAACAGCGGTACCGCGGCATGGACCCCGGAGATCACGAATCTGGCGGTGTTTCCGCGGGACACGGCGCACGCGCTCGCGGATGCGTCGTGGCGCTCGCCGGGTCGCGTGTCCACGGTCGCCGGCGCGACGGAACCGGGTGCGGTGGGTCGCTTCCCGCTCCCGCTGTACGGGGCCAGCCTGGGCCGTCACACGCTCAGCATCGGCCTGGTCGAGGAGATGGTGACCTGGTTCGCGGATGACCTGGGTCCGGCGGAGGGGAGCATCACGCTGGAGGTGGAGGTCGTCGAACCCGAGCCCGACGCGCCGACGGTGCGGGATGCCGCCCTTCCGGGCGGGTTGGCCCGTGTGCCGGAGGGGGCCTGCGGGTGCGCCTCCACGTCCGGGAGACTCCCCGCGCCGCTGCTTCCCCTCACGGTTCTCGCCGCGGCGCTGCTGCGCCGCCGTCGGCCGGCGTGATGCTCTCCCTCGCGCTCGTCGGGCTCGCGTTGGCCACCGACACGTGGTCCGACCCGCATCCCGGCATCCGGCTGCTCGTCCGCAGCGCGTCGGGGCCGCGCCAGATCCGCGCGATGGTGATCGACACCTGCGCGCCGGGCGTGTCCTTCCGCGCCACGGAGACCGACGAGCGCCAGCGCACCACGTCGAGCTTCGGCACGCTCGTGGGGGCCGAGGCCGCCGTCAACGGCGACTTCTTCCTCTACGAGAACTACGAGGTCCGGGGGCTCGCCATCGGGGAGGGGCGCGCGTGGGGCAACCGCGCCGCGACCGAGGGATCCATCGTCTTCGGACAGGACGCGACATGGCTCGCGCGTCCCGGCGACATCGCGTCTCCGGAGAGCTGGATGCAGCAGGCCGTGTCGGGCCGCCCGATCCTGGTGGAGGAGGGCGCGAACGTCGGCGACTTCAGCTCGCGCGCCGACTGTTCCGATCGTCACCCCCGCACGGCGGTCGGCGTGTCGCAGGACCGTCGGACGCTGATCCTGGCCGTGGTGGACGGGCGCAGCAGCGCCTCGATCGGCATGACCTGCACGCAGCTTGCGGACCTGATGGTCGAGCTTGGCGCGTGGCGCGCCATGAACCTCGACGGCGGCGGCAGCACCACGATGTGGGTGCGGGGCGTGCCGGGGTCCGACGTGGTCAACGACCCGTCCGACGGGCACGAGCGCGTCGTGGGGAACCACCTGGCCATCCACGCCACGGGGACCGGCGCCCCCGGCAGCTGTGACCTCTGGCAGGACCATCCGCATGTGCACGCGGGGCTCTACGACACCGCCGGCACCGACGTGAACGGGGACGGGTTGCCGGACCTGTGCGCGCGTGCGGCGGCCGGCGTGCGCTGCTACACCGCCCGGGCGGGCGCGGGTTGGGCCGATCCCGTGCAGAGTGACCTGCTCACCCACACCGGCGGCTGGAGCGCCGAGGCGCGCTACACCTCCATCCGCATGGGCGACGTGACCGGCGACGGTCGCGCGGACCTGTGCGCGCGGGACCCCGACGGCATGGTGTGCTGGCCCTCGCTCGGCGCGGACGTCGGCGGCACGTGGCTGGGCTTCGGGGCCCCCCTCCGCGGCCCGGCGCTGCGCGACTCGGACGGGTGGAGCGCGCCGAAGTACGGCTCGACCGTTCGCATGGCGGATGTCGACGGGGACGGACGCTTCGACCTGTGCGCCCGCAGCAGCGCCGGCGTGCGCTGTTGGCGCGCCACCGGCGCCGGCTTCGAGGACGGGGTCGACGGCCCCGCGCTCTCGGACGCCGCCGGATGGGACGCCCCCGACCGCTACGGCACCCTGCGCGTGGGCGACGTGGACTTCGACGGCCGGGACGACCTCTGCGGCCGCGACGCGGACGGCATGCAGTGCTGGCTTTCGGATGGCCGCATCTTCGCCACCCCGGTGCGCGGACCGGCCTGGTCCGACGCCGCGGGCTGGACCGCCGTGCGTGCGTGGGGCGGCATCCAGCTCGTCGATCTCGACGGGGACGGCCGGGACGACCTGTGCGGCCGCAACGCCGACGGCCTGGCGTGCCACCTCTCCACGGGCAGCGGATTCGGCCCCGCCGTCGTGCAGCCCGACGTGACCGACGTGCGCGGCTGGGGCGACGACGACAACGCGCAGACCTTCCGCTTCGGCGATCTGGACGGCGACGGCGATCGGGACCTGTGCGCGCGCGCCAACGCCGGCGTGATGTGCTGGCCGTTCGAGGCGGGCGCGTTCGGCACGCGCTGGTCCGGGCCGGAGCTGTCCAACGCGGCCGGCTGGGACGTCGCCAACACCTTCGGCACGCTCCGGCTCGTCGACGTGGACGGGGACCTGCGGGCGGACCTCACCGGCCGCGGGCCCGACGGTGTGGACACCTGGCCGTCGGCGGGCGCGGGATTCGGTGCGGCGCGCACGGGACCGCGGCTGGACGACGATTCCTCCTGGTGGAAAGAACACTACGCCTCCACGTTCCGCCTGGCGTCGCCCCCGCGCCGTCCGTCCCCGGACGCGGACACGGGGGTGCACGGGGGCCCGGGCGACACCGCGTCGTCGCCGGCCGACGACTCGGCCGCTTCCACGCAGGAAACGGGCGTTCCCGGCGCCACCGACGACGACCCGGACGCGGGGTCCGCGGCGAAGCGCCAGGTGGTGTCGGGGTGCGCGACCACGCCCGCGGGACCGCGCGCGGTCGCCCCGCTCGCGGCCGCGATTCTCGCCGTGGCTGCGCTGCGCGGACGCCGGCGCCGATGAACGGCCCCGCGCGGGTCCTGGGGCGTCGGGCCGCGAGGGAGGCGGGCTGAGGCCCCCGCCCCACGTTACCGGGTCGGGGCAGGGAGGAAACGGATGCCGCGCGTCTACACGGTGATTCTCGGTGGTGGCCGCGGCCAGCGCCTCTACCCGCTCACCCGCCACCGGGCCAAGCCCGCGGTCCCGCTCGGCGGCAAGTACCGCCTGATCGACATCCCCATCTCCAACGCCATCAACAGCGGGTTCCGCCACATCGCGGTGCTGACCCAGTTCAACAGCGCCAGCCTCAACGCGCACATCACGAACACCTACCGCTTCGACATGTTCGGGCAGGGTCACGTGGAGGTGCTGGCGGCTGAGCAGACCGACGAGGTCAACGACTGGTACCAGGGCACCGCCGACGCCGTGCGCAAGCAGATCCGGCGGCTCGCGGCGCAGGGCGTCGAGCACCTGCTCATCCTCTCGGGGGACCACCTCTACCGGATGGACTACCGCCCGCTCGTGGACCGCCACGTGGCGCTCGGCGCGGACTGCACGGTGTCCTGCTTCCCGGTGCCGCGCGCCGAGTGCACCGGCCTCGGCGTGCTGTCGTGCGACACCAGTGGGCGCATCACCACCTTCCGCGAGAAGCCCGGTGCCGAGGAGGACATCTCCTCGCTCGCCATCCCGTCCTCCCTCGCGGCGACCTGGGGCGTGCCCGACGGCGAGTTCCTCGTCAACATGGGCATCTACGTCTTCCGGCTCGACGCCCTGCGCGAGATCCTGGCGGACCCGAAGTACATCGACTTCGGCAAGGACATCCTGCCGGCCATCCTCGGCACGCACCGCGTCTACGCCCATCTCTTCCGCGGCTACTGGCGCGACATCGGCACCATCGGCAGCATCTTCGACGCCAACCTCGCGCTCACGGCCGAGGAGCCGCCGTTCCGGTTCCACCATGCCGACGGGCCGATCTACACGCGCCAGCGGTTCCTTCCGGGCACGAAGGTCGGGGATTGCGCCGTCCGTCGCAGCATCGTGAGCGACGGGTGCCTGCTGTTCGGCGCGGAGGTCGACCATTGTGTGATCGGCATCCGCTCCCGCATCGGGCGCGGGGCGGTCCTGCGCGACGTCGTGATGATGGGCGCGGACTACTACGAGGACGACGGCCTGCGCGCCGCCAACCTCGAGCGCGGCTTGCTCCCCGTCGGCGTCGGGGCCAACTGCGTCGTCGAGCGCGCCATCCTCGACAAGAACGCCCGCATCGGCGAAGGCTGCGTGATTCGCGGCGCCCCGCACCTCCCGGACGCCGAGGGCGAGGGCTGGGTGATCCGCGACGGCATCGTCATCGTGCCCAAGGACGCCGCGCTCCCGCCGGGCACGAAGATCGGCGCCGCCTAGCCCCGCGAGGTTCCATGTCCACCACCGCACCGCCCACCTACTGGGACTACCTCGCGCTCGATCGGCTCCTGGCGCTCCAGCAGGGGCTGCCCGGGCAGCCGCCGTCGGCGGACGAGCTGCACTTCATCGTCGTGCACCAGGCCTTCGAGCTCTGGTTCAAGCTGGTGATCAGCCAACTCCGCCTGGCGCGCGACCACCTCGCCGCGCCGGTCCTTCCGGAGGAGCGGGTCCCGTTCGTGGTCCACCACCTCGGGCGGGTCAACGAGGTCCTCCGGCTCTGCGTGGAGCAGTTCCGCGTCATGGAGACGCTGCCTCCGCAGGACTTCCTCGACTTTCGCGACAAGCTTACCCCGAGCAGCGGCTTCCAGAGCTTCCAGATGCGGGAGATGGAGATCCTGCTCGGCCTCGAGGAGACCCAGCGCGTGCGCCTCGGGGACACCGACCCGCTCCAGCACATCCGCGGGCTGGCGGAGACCTCGCCGGCGGGCGCGCTCGCCTGGGGCCGCATCCAGGCCGCGCGCGGCGAGGAGAGCCTTCGCGCCGCGCTCCTGCGCTGGCTGGCGCGCACGCCGATCCAGGGCTCCCAGCCCGGCGCCCCCGGTGACGACGCCGTGGTGGACGGATTCCTCGCCGAGTACCTGGCGCAGGTCGAGGGGCACCAGCGCAGCGTGGCGAAGGGCCTCCGCACGGTGCTCGGGGAGCACGAGCGCGGCCGCATCGAGGCGCGCATCGAGGCCGGCGTGGCCGGCACCCGCGCGTTTCTGGTCCCGGAGGACCCCGCGGAGCGCCGTGCGCGCGCCGCGCTGCTGTTCATCGAGAGCTACCGCGAGCTTCCGTTGCTGGCGTGGCCGCGCCTGCTGCTCGACACGGTGGTCGAGCTGGAGGAGCAGATCCTGCTCTTCCGCAACCGCCACGCCCGGATGGTCGAGCGCACCATCGGCCGACGCGTCGGCACCGGCGGGAGCAGCGGCGTGGAGTACCTCGACAAGACGACGGGCTACCGCGTGTTCCCGGAGCTGTGGGCGGTCCGCACGGCGCTGCTGCCGCGCGCGTTCCTGCCGCCGCTGCGCAACGCGGGCATGTACGGCTTCGCGGGCTGAGGGGGTGCCGCGCTTCTACGCCGTCGCCGCCCCCGGGCTGGAGCCGCTCGTCGCGCGGGAGCTCGCGGGCTTCGGGGTCGCCCCGCAGGTGCTGCCGGGCGGCGTGCGCTTCCAGGCCGAGCTTCCGGCGGCACGGGAGATCCTGAGGGCGGCGCGCACCCCCGCGCGGCTCCTGCTGGAGGTCGTCGAGGGCCGGGTCCACACGCCCGAGGAGCTCGTCGGGCTGGTGCGGCGCGCGGACTGGAAGCCGCTCCTGCACCCGCAGTCCCGCCTCGAGGTGACGGCGAGCTGCACGCGCTCGCGCCTGCGCTTCAAGGACGTCGTGGCGAAGAAGGCGGGCTGGGCCGTGGGCGAGGCGCTCAAGGGTCCCCGCGTGCCGGACCGCGAGCGTCGTCCGAGTCTCGTCCAGCAGCTTCGCGTGCGGGTGCTGGACGACGTCGCCACGCTGAGCCTCGACCTGGGCGGCGACCTGCTGCACCTGCGCGGCTGGCGGCAGGAGCAGGGCCCCGCACCGATGCGCGAGAACCTCGCCGCGAGCATGCTCCTCGCGCTCGCGTGGACCGGCGAGGAGCCGCTCCTCGACCCGTTCTGCGGCTCCGGCACGCTTCCCGTCGAAGCGGCGCTCCTGGCGCTCGGCCGCAGCCCCTTCGCGTCGCGGGCGTTCGCCTGTGACGAGTGGCCCGTCTTCATGGGGCGGGGGGCACGCCCCCCGCAACGCCCCCGTGGGGCGCCGCAGGGCCGCCCGGGGGAGGCCGGCCGGACTCCCGCGCCGGGGCGCCCGGCCGCACCGCCAGTGCGGATCGTGGGCTACGACCGCGACGCGCGGGTGCTCGCCGCCGCGGAGGCCAACGCGCGCCGCGCCGGCGTGGAGCTCACGTTCCGGCGGGTGGACATCGCGGACGCGGAGCCGCCCGCGCCGGTCGGGCTGGTGCTGACGAACCCCCCGTGGGGCGGGCGCCTTGCGCCGGAGGCCCGTACGGCCGCGCAGACCTGGGAGGCCTTCGGCCGCACGCTCCGGGCGCGCTTCGCCGGATGGCGGGTCGGGTTCGTGTGCCCGGATCCGCAGCTTGCCCGACGGGCGCATCCGAAGGCCCGGTGCCTCCTGCGCTACGCCAACAGCGGCATCGACGCGGGCCTGTGGAGCGTGGACGCGCTGGAGGACTGATCGGACCCGCGGCGCGGGAAGAACAGCCTCAGGACCCCGCGAGGATCCGCTCGGCGTCGCGTTTCTGGGCACGCACGGAGCGTGCGAGCGCGAGCTGCCCCGCCGCCCGGTGCAGGTTGTGGGCGCGTCGGCTGGGGAAGCGCTCCGGGTTCCAGCCGAAGTAGCAGTCCTCCCAGGCATCCCGGCAGAAGCGCGCGGCCAGCTCCAGGCAGATGCGCTCGATGCCGCCGACCAGCGCCTCGCGCTCCTCGGCCGTCGGGGACAGCACGGACAGGTAGCCGCGCGCGGCCGCCTCGAAGCAGGCGAGATCGAAGCGCGCGTCGGTGGAGTCCTCCCCGACCGGGTTGCACCAGCTGCGCCAGGCGTCGCCCAGCTCGACGTCCAGCGACAGCCGTCCGAGCGTGTCCAGGTCGAGCAGGCAGCGGCCGGTGCCGTCCTCCGCGAAGCGGAGGTTGGAGATCTTGAGATCCCCGTGGGCGTGGCGCGTCGGCAGGTCCAGCCGGCCCGCCCACGTGGACCATCCCGCCAGGATCCCCTCGGCCACGGCGTGCGTGGCGTCGTCGCGGCCGGCGTGGGCCTCGGCGGTCGCGGCGAGGCCGGCCATGTGCGCCACGGTGTCGTGGGCGCCGGGCCGCACGTGGCGGTAGTCCCAGTCGAGATCCGCCACGGTGGCGTGGAAGCGCGCCACGAGGGCCCCGCCCGCGTGCGCCCGCGCCGGCGAGTCGACGCGGTGCACGGTGACTCCCGGCACGAAGTCCATCACCCGCCAGATCGCGCCGTCGGGAAGGACCGCGCAGGCCTCGCCGGAATCGGTCGGCACCAGCCGCGGGGTCGTCATGCCGCGTGCCGCGAGGTGCGCGGTCACCGCCGCGATGTCGGCGTGGACCTCGGGCCGGAAGATCCGTGCGTTCACGCACTGCACCACCCAGCGCGGCGGCGCGCCGGCCAGGTAGGTCGTGTTGATCAGCCCGCCGTCGTCGCTCGGGGCGACGGAGAGGCCGCGGAGACAGGACCAGGCGTCGGGGGGCTGCACGGGGCTGCGGTATCACGTCCGGGCAAATCTTGACTTGTCGAGGGCGACGCGCACGGGTACCGGGGGCAGGACCCCGCCTGGAGACCCTCCCATGAAGCGCCTCGCCCTCGTCCCGCTCGTCCTCCTGTTCGGCTGCAAGGGCTGCGGCCGCAAGCCGCCCGAGGTGGCACCCGCGCCGCCGCCCGTCGTCGACGCCCCCGCGCCCGCGCCGGCCATCGACGTCCCGCTGGCCCCCGTGACCCCCGGGCTGCCGGACCACGTCGTGCAGATGGCGCGCAACTTCGAGCGCGTGTTCTTCGCGTTCGACGCGGCGGCCCTCAACGACGAGGGCAAGAAGGCCCTCACCGACAACATCGCGCTCATGCAGCAGTTCCCCGACGTGCGCGTCGAGGTGCAGGGCCACGCCGACGAGCGGGGGACCACCGATTACAACCTCTCGCTCGGCCAGAAGCGTGCGCAGGCCGTGGTGTCGTTCATGACCGCGTCCGGCATCCCGGCCAGCCGCGTCAAGGTGGTCAGCTACGGCGAGGAGCGGCCGCTCGACGTCTCCGGCACGGAGCGCGCGTGGGCGCAGAACCGCCGTGCCGAGTTCGCCATCACCTGGGACGCCGGCGCGCCGGTCAAGGGCAGCACGCCGTAGTCATCCCGTCGTCATCGGGCGGTCACTGCGGCGCGTCGACCAGGGAGATGCGCACGTAGTGATCGCCGTTGTTCTGGAAGGTCTTCCAGGGGCGCAGCGGGAGGGACTCCGGAAGCGGCGGGGAGGCCACGCCCTGGTAGTTGACGTGCTGGATGACCACGAGGCCGTCGTACAGGTGCCGGTCCAGGTTGGACAGGTAGCGCTCCGCGTCCCGCCGGGCGGTGGCGAGGTTGATCGCCGAGTAGCGCTGCGCCACGTACATGCCGGGCCGGTCGGCCACGACGATTCGGCGTGACATGGGGAGGCCGCGCAGCGCCTGCATCACGCCCTTGTACTCGCGGAAGAGCATGAGGGAGGCGCCGTTCTGGTTGGCCACGGCGTTGGACACGCCCGCCGCGAGATGCACCGCCAGCGCGCCGGTGACGAGCGCGGCGCCGCCGGTGCGGCTCGCCGCCCACGCCAGCGGCAGCCCGCCGAGCAGCGCGAGCGGAACCAGGTAGCTCGTGGCGTAGCGCGCGATGAACGGCGCGCGGAGGTCGCCCAGGTAGTACGCCATGTGGGTCGCGAAGATGACGAGCGCACCGACGGAGAACAGCGCCACCGCGATGACCCGGGGGTTCCGCAGCTGCCCGCGCAGCTGCCAGAGGGCCCACACCAGCCCCAGCACGGCCAGCCACGCGAAGGGCGCGGAATTGGCGTAGCCCTTGCCGGTGACGAAGAAGAAGTCACGGGCGTTCTGCAGGTGTTCCACGATCTTGTCGGCCTCGAAGGCGCTCTCCCGCTTGTCACCGGCGTTGATGACCGACGTGGACTGGCGCTGCCACCACAGCGGCACGAGCGTGAGCGGCAGGGCCAGCGTGCGCCACGACCAGGTCTGGCCGCGCAAGGTGCGGTGGTGCAGCAGCCCGAGCAGGAAGACCGGCCCGAGCGTCACGATGCTCTCGTAGCGGCACTGCCCTGCGAGCGCGGCGGCCCACGCGGCGGTCTCCCAGCGCAGCGGCGAGGGGTTCGCGGCGAAGGTGACCATCGCCACGAGGGTCCACGTGAGCAGCGCCATGTTCATGGCCTCGAAGCCGCTGGCGCGCACGTAGAGCTGGAACAGCGGGTGGCCCGCGAGCAGGCCGGCCGCCACGAAGCCGAACACCGGCCGGCCGAAGGCGCGCCCCAGCTGCACCACGCCGAGGAGCGTCGCGAAGCCCGCGGCGAGGTTGACGAGGAAGCCGTTGTCCGCGTCGTAGCCGAGCACGGTGTGGACCAGCGCGGTGGCGGCGGGGAACAGGAGCGGGCGGGCCGGCGGTTCCGACGTCACCACGTGGTAGGTGTCGTAGTAGAAGAGTCCCTCGGTGATGTTGCCGATGCCGCCGTTGAGGACCATCGACAGCGACGTGGACAGAAGGTTCGTCTCGTCGGCGAGCACGCGGAACTCGGCCGGCACGCCGCCCCCGATGACGGCCACGAGGCCCAGCGCGACGAGCACGGCGGTCCCGAGCGCGCGCAGGGAGGCGGTGTCGGGGCGCCCGTGGTCGCGCACCCGCTCCGTGAGCGCGGCGCCCGCGAGCACCAGCTGCGTCAGCAGCGCGGGAAACAGGGTGTGCTGGAACAGCTCCCGCGGCGACGAGCCGCGCGGTGCGCCTGCGGCCACCCCCACGGCAATGACGGCGGCGGCGACCGCCGCCCACGACCAGCGCTTCCACGACACGACGCCCTCCGGGAACCCGAGCGCCCTCTAGCGCGTCCGGCGCCCCGGCGGCCACGGCAGGAACGCGGAGGTCCGCGCCACGTACTCCCGGTAGCCCGGGCGGCGGTCGGCGATGTCGCGCTCCAGCAGCGCCACGCCGGACACCCGCACGAGCAGCACGTGCATCAGCAGCGGCCCGGCGAGCGCCTGCCACGCCCCCGTGGAGAGCGCGATGCAGCCGAACCCCCACCACATCAGCGCGTCTCCGAAGTAGTTGGGGTGGCGGCTCCATGCCCACACGCCGGTGTCCAGGACCCGCCCGCGGCTTCCGGGGTCGCGTCGGAACGCGCGCAGCTGCGCGTCGGCCACGGCCTCCAGTCCGGCGCCGGCCACGACCAGCGCGGCACCGAGCCCGTCCAGCCAGCCGAGCGGTCCCCCGCCGCCCGCGCGCCCGATGGCGGCCTGGAGCGGCAGCGAGACGATCCACAGCAGGGCGCCCTGGAGCAGGAACACCGTGAACAGGCTCACCCACGCGAAACGAAGGCCCCACCCGGCGCGCATCGCCGCGTAGCGGGGGTCCTCCCCGTGCGAAAGGTTGCGGCCGAGCAGGTGCACCCCGAGGCGCAGCGCCCAGGCGCACACCAGCACGAGCACCCCCACGCCGCGCGCGTCCAGCGGGCGCGAGGCGAGGGCGGCCGCGGTCGCCACCCCCGCGAAGCCCGGGCCCCACGCAGGATCGGCCACGCTCGCGTCGCGTCGCAGCAGGGAGACGGCCCACAGGCCGATCGCGGCGACGCCGACGAACCCGAGCGTCGGGAGGGCGGTGCGGGCGAGCGCGTCGAGCATGGCGGGGACTCCTCCTTCCAACCTAGTGCGCGGCGCGCGATCCGTGCGGTGTGCGGGGTCACCGTCCCTGGGGCGGGGGGCCTGGGCCCGGCCCCCCGCAACGCCCCCCGGGCCGTGCTAGGGCGGCCGGATGATCGGTCGTGGCGAGATCTGCGCGCTCCTCGCCCCGCTGGCGTGGTCGGTCGCGGTGGTGTTCTTCAAGCGCGCGTCGGTCGTCGCGCCGATGTCGCTGAACCTCTTCAAGAACAGCGTCGCGGTGGGGCTCCTGCTCGTGACGATGGCGGTCGCCGGCATCGCGGTGCCGACCGACCGCAGCCCGGAGGACTGGGCGCGCCTGCTGGGCAGCGGCCTGATCGGCCTGGCGCTCGGGGACACCCTCATCTTCGGAGCCCTCGCGCGCATCGGGGCCGCCCGCCTCGCGGTGGTGGACACCGTCTACGCGCCGCTCGTCGTGCTTCTGGCGTGGGCGTTCCTCGGGGAGACGCCGCGGGCGTCGTTCCTGCTCGGCGCGGCGGCGGTGCTCGGGGGCATCGTCATCGCCTCCGTCCCCCGCGCGCCCGTCGAGGGCGGCGGCCGCGAGGGGGCAGCCTCCGCCCCCGGCCCGGGCGCCCCACCGCAGGATGTCGTGACCGGCACGGGGATGGCGGTCGGCGCGATCGCCTGCACGGCGATCGGGGTGGTGCTGGCGAAGCCCGCGCTCGGGAGCGGCCACCTCGTGGAGATCACCTGCACGCGCCTGGTCGCCGGCGTCGTGGGGCAGCTCGTGTGGGTCGGCCTGCGCGGCGAGGGGTCGCGTGCGGCCGAGGCCTTCCGTCCGGACGGCCCCTGGCGGGTCCTGCTGCCGGGTGCGGTGATCGGCACGTACCTGTCGTTGATGCTGTGGCTCGGCGGCTTCGCGTGGGCCGACGCCAGCGTCGCCGCCGTGCTCAACCAGCTCGCGACGATCTACATCCTCGTCTTCGCGCGGGTGTTCCTGGGAGAGACGCTGCAGCCCCGGCAGGTCGCGGGGTCGCTCCTCGCCGCCGCCGGGGCGGCGTGGATCGTCGTCGGACGGTAGGGCTACGCCGGCGGACGCTCGACGCGGCCGTCCGCGTGCCGCGCGAAGCGGCCCTCCTCGCGGGGATGCGCCGGGTCCGGGCGCGACCACGGCCAGCCGCCGAAGCGGGTGCGCTGGTAGTCCTCGTACGCCTGGGCGATCTGGGCGGGCGTGTTCATCACGAACGGTCCCTGCGCCGCGACCGGCTCCCCGATGGGCCGGCCCTGCAGCAGGAGCAGCTCGCTCGCGCCGTCGCCGTTCCACAGCGGCACCGGCGCGCCGGGCTGCAGGCGCAGGCCAGTCTTCGGCACCGTGCGGCGTCCGTCCACGTCCACCGCGCCCCGGTAGACGTAGAGCATGCGGTTGGCGTCCGCAGGCCCGGGGGGCAGGGTCCAGTGCGCCCCCGGCGCCAGCGTGATCGTCCAGATCGCGACGTGGGAGTCGGCGACCGAGGCCCAGGAGCGTGGCGGCGGGGGAGGCGCCACGGCGTCCCCGAGCGTGCCTGCCACCACCGTCACGTCGATGGCGCGGCCGGCGTCGTCGTGGAAGGTGCGGCGGGGCACCGTCGGCGCCCACAGCATCGTGAAGTGCGGGTCGCACATCTTCTGCGCGGCCGGGAGGTTGATCCAGATCTGGAAGAGCTCCAGCGGGTTCGGACGCGCCTGCTCGCGCAGCGGGAACATCTCCGCGTGGACGACGCCGCGGCCCGCGGTCATCCACTGCACGTCCCCGCGACCGAAGCGCGCGGTGGCGCCGAGGGAATCGGAGTGGTCGCAGAATCCGTCGCGCAGGATGGTGATCGTCTCGAACCCGCGGTGCGGGTGCGCCGGGAAGCCCGGAATCGTCCGTCCGTGGTACATCCGCCAGCCGTCGATGCCTTCGAAGTCCTGGCCCAGGGCGCGACCCGCGAGCGAGGCCGCGGGCGCCATGCGCGAATCGCCCGCCGGGTAGGCGTCGTCGTGGTGGACGCAGAACAGGAAGGGGTCGAGGGTGTCCCACACCCAGCCGAGCGGGCGTGCTCCGAGGACGACGGACATGATGGACTCCGGTCGTCGCGGGCCCTACCGTGGTCGGCGGGTCGCGTCGACGGCCACCCCGCGGGCAGGTCCGCCGGGCTACATGGAGCCCATGACCCACGGCGCACCCGTCTCCCTTCCCCCGCCCGGATCCGCGGAGGAAAAGCTGATCTTCGCGCGCATCCAGGCGCGCCTCGGGGAGGTGTTCCAGAAGGTCACGTCGGACCGCCGGCAGCCGCAGACCGTGGTGGTGGTGCCGAGCCTGTCGCTCGACCCGGAGGAGCTGGCCAAGGTCACGGGCGTCCACCACTACGAGGAGCGCATGCTGTACATGCTGATGCTCCTCCGTCGCCCGCGGACGCGGGTGGTCTACGTGACCAGCCAGGAGCTGGATCCGATCGTGGTGGACTACTTCCTGCACCTGCTCAGCGGCGTGCCGTCGAGCCACGCGCGCGAGCGTCTGGTGCTCCTGAGCTGCTCCGACGCGAGCCGCCAGCCGCTGACCGCCAAGATCCTCGCGCGGCCGCGCCTCGTCGAGCGCATCCGCGCCGCCATCCCGGACATGTCCGCCGCGCACATCGTGTGCTTCAACTCGAGCGCCTTCGAGCGCACGCTGGCGGTCCGCCTCGGCATCCCGCTCTACGCGAACGACCCTAGCCTCTACCACCTCGGCACCAAGTCCGGTTGCCGCGAGGTGTTCGAGGAATCCGGCGTGCTCTACCCCGACGGCTTCGAGCACCTCCGCGACGGCGACGACATCGCGAAGGGCCTCGCGCAGCTGAAGCTCAAGCACCCCGACATGCGCCGGGCGGTCGTGAAGCTCAACGACGGATTCTCGGGCGAGGGCAACGGGCTGTTCTACTTCGACGGCTGCGACGCGCGCGGGCTCCTGGCGACGACGGCGTGGGTCCGCGAGCGCCTGCACACCATCCGCTTCGAGGCCCCCAACGAGACCTGGGAGCGCTACCACGCGAAGTTCCAGGAGATGCGCGGCGTCGTCGAGCAGTTCGTCGAGGGCGCCGTCAAGCGCAGTCCAAGCTCCCAGAACCGCGTGAACGCCGTGGGCCGTGCCATGGCCATCAGCACCCACGACCAGGTCCTGGGCGGTCCGAGCGGGCAGGTGTTCCTCGGCTGCACCTTTCCCGCGGACGAGGGATACCGCATGGACGTGCAGCGCGCGGGGCTCGCCATCGCCGAGACGCTGGGCGCCAAGGGCGTTCGTGGACGCTTCGCGACCGACTTCGTGAGCGTGCGCGAGGCGGACGGCTGGAAGCACTACGCCATCGAGGTCAACCTGCGCAAGGGCGGCACGACCCACCCGTTCCTCACCCTGCGCTTCCTCACGGACGGGTCCTACGACGTCGACACGGGGCTGTTCCACAGCCAGTCGGGCCGCCCGAAATACTACTACGCGAGCGACAGCGTGCAGTCCGACGCCTACAAGGGACTGGGACCCCACGACCTCGTCGACGTGGCGCTCATGGAGGAGATCCACTTCGATGGCACCACCGAGCGCGGGGTGGTCTTCCACCTCATCGGGGCGCTCTCGGAGTTCGGAAAGCTCGGGCTGGTCTGCATCGGGGACAACCCGCAGCAGGCGGAGTTCCTCTACCGCAAGACGCGCGGCGTGCTCGACGCCGCCACTCGCGCGCGCGGCTGACGGCCTGCTATGCTCTCCCGCATGATCGCCTCGCGCACGCTCCTCCCTCTCGTCCTGCCGCTGGCCGGATGCACCACCGAGTACGAGACGATCGCGCAGTCGCGGGTGCTGGACAGCTTTCCGACGGTGGACTGCGGCGTGCTGGCGCCCGGGCTCTCGAACACCTGCATCATCCCGCTGTTCTCCCAGGGCAACGCCGCGGTGACGGTGTTCGACATCCGGGTCGCCGACGTGGCCGCGCCGGACGGAGCGGTCCCGCCGCCCGCGGAGGGGGACACGGCCGCCGCGGAGGGCGATGCGGCCGCATCCTCGGCCTTCTTCGCCGTGCGCCAGGACTGGAAGGACCCCGACTGCGACGCGGGGACCTGCCGTCAACTCGCGCGCTACGACGACTCCTCCGACGAGGACACGCTCGCCGTGCCGGTCACGTTCAGCCCGACCACGCTCGGGAGCTACCAGGCCGAGGTCACGATCTGGAGCAACGACACCGAGAGCACCGTCGAACAGGCCTTGCCCGACGACCCGGAGCGCGTCGAGGCGATCTGGAAGGTGCAGCTGCGCGGCATGGCGCAGCCGGCGTGCGGGGTGCTGTTCCCGAGGGTCATCGACTTCGGCCGTCGCGTGGCGGGTGGCGATTTCAGCCAGGACGTGAGCATCCAGTCCTGCGGGCGCGTGCTCATGAGCGTCACCGACTACGAGGTGACCGGGGTCGGGGCCGAGGCGATCAGCCTGTACAGCACCTTCCCGCTCTACGTGCTGCCGGGGCTGTCGGAGGCGGTCACGGTGGGCTGGCACGTGGGCGACACCACGAACGGGCAGCCCACGCCGATCTCCTCGCGCCTCTCCTTCGTGTCCGAGGCCGACGGGCTGGCCGACGCGAGCATCCTCGTCGTGGGGAACCACTGCGAGGAGTCGGTGGATTCCAGCTGGGACGCGGACGGGGACGGCTGGACCGTGTGTGGCGGCGACTGTGACGACACCACGGACGCCGTGAACCCGGGCATGCCCGAGCAGCTCCTCGGGGCCGCCGCCGGGCGCGACGAGGATTGCGACGGGTTCGTCGACGAGCCGGTGAACCCCCGCAACGTCGACAACGACGGCGACGGCAGCACCGAGGAGGGAGGCGACTGCCACGACGCCGACGCGACGATCGGGCCGACCGCCTCGGAGACGCTCGACCAAGCGGACAACGACTGCGACGGTCGCATCGACAACGGCACCGTGCGCTGGGACGACGACGGAGACGGCTGGACCGAGCGCGAGGGCGACTGCGACGACACCGACCCCACCATCGAGCCGTTCGCGCCGCCGCCGCTGGCGGACGGCCGCGTCGTCGCGCCGGGCGAGGACACCGATGCCGGCGTGGAAGTCGTGGATGACGGCGTGGACAACGACTGCGACGGCATCGTCGACGAAGGCTCCGAGCGCGTCGACGACGACGGCGACACGTTCACCGAGGCGGGTGATCCGTCCGACTGCGACGACGAGGACGCGTGGACGTACGCGGGTGCGTTCGAGTTCTGCGATTCCGTCGACAACGACTGCGACGGCGCGGTCGACGAGGGGGACGACGGGGCGGATTCCGGGGCCTGTGCGTTCCAGCCGCGCAGGGTGGTCGCGAAAGCACCGCCCGCGCAGCCCAGCGGCGGGTGCACCACCCTCCCCGGCGACGCTCCGGGCACCTGGCTCGGGCTGATGGTGGGCTCCGTCCTGCTCGCGCGTCGGCGGCGCTGACCCGGAGGTCGTCGCCCGGCCGCGGCCGCGGGGGGGATGTCCCCCCGCCCCATGACAGGTCCGCGCGGTGACCTGTTGCCCCGCCCGCGTCGGTGCTTAGCGAAGGGCATGCGCTCGTTCTCCGGGAACCTGCTGATCCTGCTGGCGGCCCTGGTGGTGGCCGTGCTGGCGGCGTCCTCCTTCGGCCTGCTCGACGGCGGGAGCGTGCCGTACAGCCGCTTCAAGGAGATGATCGCGAGCGGCGAGATCACCTCCGTCACCTTCGAGGACGACGTGGCGGTGGGGGTCGTGGGGACGCCCGCGCCCGACGCGCCTCCCAAGCTGGTACGGACGGTGACCGTACCGGAGGACGGCTCGCTGCTGGAACTCATCAAGGCGCGCGGCGTCGACTACGGCGCGCGTCCGGCGGCACGAGGCTGCGGGGGCGGCGGGCTGCTCATGTCCCTGCTGCTGACGGCGGGCCTCTGGATGCTTCTCGCGCGGCCCAACGGCGGCGCTCCGCCCGGCATCGCCACCTTCGGAAAGTCCCAGGCGAAGCTCGCGCCGGAGGAGGGGATCGGCGTCACCTTCAAGGATGTCGCCGGCATCGACGAGGCCGAGGAGGAGCTGCAGGAGATCGTGCAGTTCCTGCGTACGCCGGAGCGCTTCACGCGGCTGGGCGGGAAGATCCCGAAGGGTGTGCTGCTCGTCGGGCCGCCGGGCACGGGCAAGACGCTGCTGGCCCGCGCGGTCGCGGGCGAGGCGAAGGTGCCGTTCTTCAGCATCTCGGGCAGCGACTTCGTGGAGATGTTCGTCGGCGTGGGCGCGGCGCGCGTGCGCGACCTGTTCAAGCAGGCCTCCGAGCGCGCCCCGTGCATCATCTTCATCGACGAGCTCGACGCCATCGGAAAGGCTCGCGGCGCGGGCGGTCCCGTCGGCGGCCACGACGAGCGCGAGCAGACGCTCAACCAGCTCCTCGTCGAGATGGACGGCTTCGACGGGCGAAAGGGCATCATCCTGATGGCGGCCACCAACCGCCCCGAGACGCTCGACCCGGCGTTGCTGCGCGCGGGGCGATTCGACCGGCAGGTGGTCGTCGACCGGCCCGACGTGAAGGGGCGCGAGGCGATCCTGCGGGTCCACGCCGAGAAGATGCGGCTGGCCGAGGACGTCGACCTGCGGCAGATCGCGCAGCGCACGCCGGGCTTCTCGGGCGCGGATCTCGCGAACGCGCTGAACGAGGCGGCCCTCCTCGCGGCGCGTCGGGAGCGCGAGAGCATCCGGCTCCAGGATGTCCTCGACGCGGTGGAGCGCATGGTGGCGGGGCTGGAGAAGAAGTCCCGGCGGCTCGGTCCGCGTGAGCGGCGGCTGGTGGCCTACCACGAGGCGGGGCACGCGGTGGTGGCGGCGGGCACCGCGGGTGCCGACCCCGTGCAGAAGATCAGCATCATCCCGCGGGGGATCGGGGCGCTCGGCTACACCATGACGATGCCGCTGGAGGATCGTTACCTCGTCAGCCGCACGGAGCTGGAGGGTCGCCTGGCGGTGCTCTACGGCGGGCGCGTGGCGGAGGAGCTCGTCTTCCAGGACTTCACCACCGGCGCGAGCGACGACATCCAGAAGGCCAGCGACCTCGCGCGCCGCATGGTCACCCAGTTCGGCATGTCCGCGGCGCTCGGCGCGATCCATTACGGCGCCGACCGTCCGAACCCGTTCGGCATCGGGGCGGCCTCGCGCGACGTGGTGCTGAGCGAGGCCACCACCGACGCCATCGACGCCGAGGTGCGGCGGATCCTGGAGGCCGCGCACGGGCGTGCGCGCGCGCTCGTCGAGGAGCACCGCGCCCTGCTCGCGCGCATCGCGGAGCACCTGCTGGAGCACGAGGTGCTCGACGGGGAGGCGCTGGCGGGCTTCCTTCGCGAGGTGCGCGGCGACGAGCCGCCCACGGAGGTCGAGACCCGCGAGGATGCCGCCGTCTCGGGCGCGTGAGGCCGCGTTGCAGCCCACCGGGCGCGCGCATCGCGCGGCGGCCTGTGGATGCGTCTCGCGGTCCCGCGGCACGTAGCCACCTTGGCCAGTGCTTGCGAATTGTTTGGGTGTGCGGTCGTGTATGCTTGTGGGGTCACCCTGAGGTCGCTTGCCCTGGCTCACGCGTCGTTTCTTTCAAGGCAGTCACGTTGAGATCGGCTCTGGCGCGTGCGTGGAGCCTTTGGTCCGGTTCTCCGATCGATTCAACCGCTTCCTGTTCGTCGATCTCGGCTCGTCGGCAGAGGAGGCGGCGCAGGCACTGCGCGACGCCGTCGCGCACAGCTGCCGCGGAAGCCGTGGTGTTCCGGGGCTCACGCTCGACGGCCTGGAGATCCACAGGGGCCTGTGCGCGCACGATTTCGAGATGGATGCGCCTCATGACGTGCTTCGGAGGGCCGCCTCGGTGCTCGGTCCCGATCTGGAGGTCCTCCGGCCCCTCGTCCGGGTCGCAGCGGGGACGGACACGGAGCAGTGGGGAATCCGCGCGACTCTCACCCGCCAAATCCCGCACGCAGACGGTACCGTGGAGAAGCGCCCGCTGCGCCTTCAGATGGTGGCCGGGGAGGGGCTCTTGACGTGGATCGCGCTCGGCGGGCTCGCCCATGCGCCGCTGTCGGTCGGCACCGTGCAGACGGGCCTCGCCGAGCGCCACGACGGTCCGCTCGCACGGCTGTTTGCACGGCAGGCGCGGATGGGCGGTGCCTTGCCGGAGGTCTGGATTCGCGGGCGGGAGGGCCGGCCGCCATGGGATGCGTGGCCTGACTGGGGCCGGCTCGAGCCTGCTTCACCCTTTCACGTGCGCGGCGCGAGCTACCCATCCTGGATTTCGCACCAGCGCTGGCCCGGCGTTAGCACCTTCGCCCGCGAGGTTTCGGGTTGGATCCGCACGGAGCCGGACCTGCGCCCGATCCCGGTTGGCCCTCACGTTCTGGATCCACGTCCGATCGATGCGACCGACGTATTCAGCGTGGATGTCGCCTCGATTCCCCACAATCTTGCGCGCACACTCGGGGTGACCGTCACGCAGGCCTCTCCCATCGACCTGAGCTGGCGCATCCTCCAGGCCAACGATTTCGGGTCTCGGCTACACGCGCTCACCTCCATACCGGAGCGGCCACGACGGCAGAACCGGCATTGGACGCCTCCCGCACCCAACGTGGCCTTCCAGACCGCGCGTACCATGCTGCTCGTTCCGCACGCCCGCGAAGACGAGCTCTCCGTACTGATCCGCTGGATCCGAAGCTTCGAGCGGCCCGCCGTGCGCGTCTCGCTCCCGATGCCGCTCGACTGGCTGGCGGCACAGAGAGCCGCGCTCGACGGCGCCGAGGACCGCGGGCTACGGGTCGGCATCGAGGACGATCCATGGCTGTGCGCCGCTTGAGCTTGCGGGTGGCTTCCACGGGGGAGGCACCGGCGACGAAGCCGACGCTGTCCATGGCCCGTCAGGACCAACATGGCGTCCCCGGCGCGATTCGAACGCGCGACCCCAGGTTTAGGAAACCTGTGCTCTATCCGACTGAGCTACGGGAACCGGTGGGAGCGCGTAACCGGCCGTGCCCCGCGCCGCCGCTCGGGCCTCAGCGCCGCGCGGGGGCCTCGGTCGAGAACGAGGCGATGTCCAGGTAGGCCTGCGATTCGCTCGCCGTCCCGTCCGTGCCGTCCTGCGCCTCCCAGCGCGCCGTGCCGGTGATCGTCCCGTGGCTCGCGCCCGGCCCCGTGACGGTCCATTCCAGCGTCGACTCCAGCGACTCCGGCGCGCCGAGGGCCTCGTCCTCGGGGACGAAGTCCTCTAGGTCCAGCGTGCCGGCGGGGGCGGAGAGGTCGTGCCGGAAGGTGGCGATCGTCGGGTCCATGGCCAGGAGCGAACCGGCGAGTGCCTCGTCCAGGCGGCCGTCGTGCGTCCTCATCCCCACCACCACGTCGATCTCGACGTGATCCCAGCACGCCTCCTCCTGTTCGGCGACATCGGCGACCGAATCGATGTACCGCGCGACGACCGTGGCGCCGGTGTCCACCGTCATCGACAGCGTGCTCTCCGCGGCGTCGCCCCAGGACACCCAACCGGCGAACTGGGTGCCGCCGAGCGCGAGCACGTCCGCCGCGCGGAACCCGAGCGGCGTGACCTCGTCCATGGCCAGCGGGCGCTGCGTGTCCGTGCACAGCACGCCGACGTCATCGCTCTCCTTCGCGTCCGGGCGGCAAGCGACGAGCACGAGCAGGGGGAACAGCGGGAGGGTGCGCATCGGGGAGTCTCCATCGCGAGCATGCCGTCGTGGCGTCGCTTCGTCCACCGCATTCGGGGGCGGGGCGC
>JBDLRI010000015.1:0-27076 GCA_039800105.1 Pseudomonadota bacterium | reverse complement strand
GCGTGGAGGGGGAACAGGCGAGGAGCGAGGCGAGCAGCAGCGTCATGGGGTCTCCGGAAGGGGGCGGCCCGTATCCGGGGCGCGCCGGGCAGGCTACATCGTCGCCGGAGGTCTCATGCAGCAGGCGGCGTGGCGGGACGAGGCGATGGGCGTGCACCTCGACGTGGGGGGCGCCGGGGTCGACCACGCCGTGCTGGCGGCGGAGGCGCCGCGCTGGCGTGCGGCCTTCGAGGCGATGGCCGCGCTCGAGGCCGGCGCGGTGGCGAACCCCGACGAGGGCCGCCAGGTCGGCCACTACTGGCTCCGCGCCCCGGACCTGGCGCCGGAGGCCCTGCGCGACGCCATCCGCGCCACGCGGGAGGCCTGCCGCGCGCTCGCTGCGGACGTGCACGCCAGCGGGGCGTTCGACACCCTCCTCGTGCTCGGCATCGGCGGCAGCGCCCTCGGCCCGCAGCTGGTGGCCGACGCGCTCGCGGGGCCCGGCGACCGCCTGCGGGTGGTGTTCCTCGACAACACCGACCCCGAGGGCTTCGCGCGGGCGCTGGGCGGGCTGGACCTCTCCCGCACGCTCGTCGTGTGCATCTCCAAGAGCGGCGGCACGCCGGAGACGCGCAACGCCCTGGTGGAGACGCAGGCCGCCTACGCGCGCGCGGGCGTCCCGTTCGGGCCGCGCGCCATCGCGGTGAGCGGGGAGGGGAGCGCGCTGTGGAAGGCGGCGTCGGGCTGGCGGGCGCGTGTGCCCATGTGGGACTGGGTCGGTGGGCGCACCAGCCTGTGCAGCGCCGTCGGGGTCCTGCCGATGGACCTCCAGGGCCTGGACGCCGACGCCTTCCTGGCGGGTGCCGCGGCGATGGACGCCGCCACGCGCGTGCCCGAGCTGGCGCGCAACCCCGCGGCGCTGCTCGCCGTGGCGTGGCACCGCGCCGGCGAAGGGCACGGCCGCCGCGCCATGGTGGTGCTGCCGTACCGGGACCGCCTCGTGCTGTTCTCCCGCTACCTGCAGCAGCTCGTCATGGAGAGCCTCGGCAAGGAGCACGACCTCTCCGGCGCCGTGGTGCACCAGGGCCTCACCGTGTACGGCAACAAGGGCAGCACCGACCAGCACGCCTACGTGCAGCAGCTCCGCGACGGGCCCGACGACTGCTTCGTCACCTTCGTGGGCGTGCTCGAGGATGGCGTGGAGACGCAGGCCGAGGTGGAGCCGGGCCTCGATTCCGGCGACTTCCTGCAGGGCTTCCTGCTCGGCACGCGCGCGGCGCTGCGGGCGCGCGGCCGCGGCACCGTGACGCTCCTGTTGCAGCGGGTCGACGCGTACCGGCTCGGCGCCCTGCTCGCGCTCTACGAGCGTGCAGTCGGCCTCTACGCCGCGCGCATCGGCATCAACGCCTACCACCAGCCCGGCGTGGAGGCCGGGAAGAAGGCCGCAGCGGGCATCCTGGCGACGAAGGCGCCGCTCTTGGCCGCGCTGGGCGACACGCCGGAGACCGCCGCGACGATCTGCGCCCGCGCGGGTCTGGCCGACGCGGAGAGCGGCTGGCACCTGCTGGCGCGGCAGGCCGCGAACGGCCGTGGCGTCGTGCGCCTGCCGGGCGCGACGGCGTCCGAGGACCGCTTCCGTCGCGCCTGAACGTGTGCGTCAGCGCAGGATCGCCGCCGCCTTCTCCTTGTCCGTCGAGAAGGTGAAGACCGCCACGATCGGCGCGGTGTTGGCCCGGTCGGTGAGCCCCGGCGCCAGCGCGCGCAGCGCCTCGAGCTGGTCGGCGGAGAACGGGAACGCCCGGAGCAGGCTCGCGGCTTGCGTGGCCGTGAGCGGACGGCCGGCCGCGCCGGCGCGCAGCGCGGCGAGCTTGTCGGAGGAGAAGGCGGCCTTGCCGATCGTCCCGACGAGCGCGGAGACGTCCGCGTCGGTCATCGCACCGCCCGGCGCGACCGGCGGCGTGGGGGGGGCGGCGGTCGCCGCGGCGGGTACGCCCGTGGGCGCGGCGTGCGTGGCCGGGGCGACAGGAATGCCGGCGGTGGCGTGGCCCGTGCCGTGGGCCGCCCCGCCGACGGCGGCCGAGGCGGCGGCGCGCATCTCGGCGATCTCGCGCTCCTGCTGGGCCTCCCGGACCGCCGCGCCCCGGCGCATGGAGTCGATGGTCACCTGCGGGACGCTGACGAGCACGTGGCCGATCCATCGGGGGTCGCCCGCGTCCGTCACCCGCGTCTCCACGCACCATTCCTTCGTCTGCAGGCCCGCGCCGCCGTCCGGACCGGCGTCGGTCGCCATCGCGCCGGTCGACATCGCCAGCTGGCGCTGCGCGTCGGAGAGCGCGGCCTTGCGCGCTGCGGCCTCGCTCTTCGATTCCTTGGACGTACCCACGATGACGAGCCCGTCGGTCGTCGTGGGCGGGGTGCGCACCCACGCGGGGCAGGCGCTGGCCTGCAGGTTGTAGGGGGTCTTCGTGACCTTGAACGCGAAGAACACGGGGTTCGGGAACTCCACGGCCTTCTGCCAGTCCTGGGTGTTCTTCAGCGCGCCGTCGCCGCCCACGCCGCTCGCGGGGCTGGCCAGCTTGGCGTCCGCCGCGATGGCGCGGGACGAGGCGTTGTAGACCGTGCCGGTGCCCTGCAGGAACTCCCCGATGAACCGGTCGGAGCACTGGTCGGGCTGGGCCTTGCAGCACGCCGCGAAGGCCTCCGGATCGCTCACCTCCGCGATGAGCTTGCCGGTGAGCGTGTATTCCACGCGGAAGGACTGCGAGCCCGCGCCGGTGCCGCCGGCCGTGCCGACGGTGGGTACGCCGAGGCGCGCGCTGACCTCGGTGGAGGCCTGGAAGGTCTCCGAGAGCTTCACGCCGCCGCCGTCGACGAAGCGCGAGGTGATGAAGCGCGAGCACGCCAGCGGCATGGCGGCGCTCTCGTCGAGGGCCTTCGTGCCCTGCGGCACGAAGCGGCCGACGTAGGAGGACGCGTCGGCGTCGAAGCTGCTGCGCAGCCACACGTTGGACCCCGGCGAGGCGCTCGGCAGGCTGGGGGTGGGCACCTTCACGCAGGCGAGGAGGGAGAGGAGGACGAGCATGCAGGACTCCGAACGTGCCGGGGAACCTAGCACGCGGGGGGAGGCGTTGCGGAGGGGGTGTCCCCCTCCGCCCCATGCGTCCAGGGGGGACTCCTCCGGCCGGCCGGCGCGTGCTACCGTGCGGTCGCAACCGGAGTGCGCATGCGTCCCTCGCTGTTCCTCGTCCTCGGCCTCGCTACGGCCTGCAGCCCCGACCCGAAGACCGACGACACCGCCCCGGGCGACACGGGCACCGGCACGGCCGCCGACACGGCCACGGACACCGCCGTCGTGCCGGTGGACGCGGACGGGGACGGCGCGGACTCGTCCACCGACTGCGACGACGTCGACGCGACCCGTCATCCGGGCGCGTCCGAGGTGTGCGACGAGGTCGACAACGACTGCGACGGCGACGTGGACGAGGAGGCGACGGACGCGCCCACTTGGTACGTGGACGCCGACGGCGACGGCCACGGGGACGTCACCCAGCCCGTCGTGGCCTGCCGCGCCGGCCACGGTCTCGCGGAGCTGTCCGATGACTGCGACGAGCGCGACGCCTTTGTCCACCCCGGCGCGACCGAGGTGTGCGACGACGTCGACAATGACTGCGACGGAACGGTGGACGCCCCGGGCCTGATCACCCTCGACGGCGCCACGAACCACGGCACGATCGCGGACGCCCTGGACGCGGCGCAGGACGGGTCCACCATCCTTCTGTGCGACGGCACCTATGCGGAGACGGTCACCCTGTCCGCGGACGTCACCCTCGCGTCGCTGCACGGTCCGTCGACGGTGACGCTCGACGCCGGGAACGTCGGCTCGGTGGTGACGGTCACCGGCGGCGTGGCCACGCTCGACGGGCTCACCCTGACGGGCGGTGCCGGCAGCCTCGTCGACGGGCGGCTGGTGGGCGGCGGGATCGCCGTCGCCTCGGGCGCGATGGTCAACGTGCGCGACTGCGTGGTGGAGGACAACCTCGCCACGCGCGGCGCCGGCCTCCACCTGGTGCAGGGCGCGGCGGCGAACGTGAACGGGAGCGTGTTCCGGAACAACGTGGCCACCGACTGGGGCGGCGCCGTCATGGCGCGCGGCACGTTCTTCGCGTTCGACACGTCGTTCCAGGACAACGAGGCCAGCCGCGGCGGCGCCATCGCGGCCTCCTACGTCGACTTGTCGCTGCAGGACGTCACGGCGACCGGCAACGCGGCCTCGGACTTCGGCGGCGCCCTCTACGCGATGCGCGGCAGTGCCGTGCGCGCGACCGGCGCCGTGGTGTTCTCGGGCAACAGCAGCGCGCGCTACGGCGGCGCCGTGGCGCTCGACGACGCGGAGTCCTGGACCGGCGGCGTGCTGGAGGACAACGACGCCGTGACCAACGGCGGCGGCGTGGAGATCACCCTCTCCCCGGGACGCTCCCTCACCGTGTCCGACCTGACCGTGCGCGGGAACACCGCCACCTACGGCGCGGGCATCCACGTCGCGTCGGAGGCGGCCGACGCGTCGCTGACGCTCACGGACGTGATCGTCGAGGACAACGGCACGTCCGGGGACGCCGGCGTGGGCGGCGGCCTGTACGTCTACCGGGGCGAGGTGTCCCTCGCGCACGTCATCGTCACGCGGAACACGGCGGCGACCGGTGGGGGCGTGTACCTGCAGGGCGCCGTCGCGCTCGACGCGGACGCGCTCGAGGTGTCGTCGAACGCGGCCACCGGGAGCGCGGGCGGCGTGGGCGCGGAGGGCGGCAGCCTCGCGTTTCGTGATGCCCTGCTGGCGGACAACACCGCGGGGAGCGTCGGGGGCGGCCTGTACCTGAGCGGTGCCGTCGCCACCCTCGGGGTGGACACCGCCGTGCTTCGGAACGTGGCGACCGTCGCCGGCGGCGGCGCGTGGCTGACCGGCGCGGGCGGCCGGCTGACGGCGACCGGCGCGAACCTGGGCGCGGAGGCCGACGACAACGCCCCGGACGACGTCACCGTCTCCGGTGCGACCCTCCTGACCCAGACCGGCTTCGGTGCTGGCGTGACCGTCACGTGCGACGTGGACGCCGGGACCTGCCAGTAGGGCGGGGAGGGCGTTGCGGGAGGGGTGTCCCCTCCCGCCCCAGGAGCCAGGCCTTCCAGCGCAGCCCCCATCGGTATCCTCGCAGGTCCCCGCCCGCGCCGAGCACCCGGTGGCACGGGACGGCCACTGCCACGGGGTTCGTCGCGACCGCACGCGCGATCGCCCTGGCCGCGCCGGGTCGTCCGAGCGAGGCGGCGAGGGCGCCGTAGGGGGTCGTCACCCCGGGTGGAAGGTGCGTGAGCGCCTCCCACACCGTGCGTTGGAACGCCGTTCCGTGCAGGTCGAGCGGCGGGCGGGGCGCTCCCGCCGGGTCGGCCACGTGGGCCAGCGCGGTCCGCGCGATCGTCACCTCGCCGGCGCACGGCGTCAGGATCGCGCGGGGGAAGCGCCGTCGCAGGTCCGCCCGCAGGGCGGTGAGGTCACCCGGGGTGTCGCCGAGCAGCAGCGCGGCGATGCCGGAGTCGGTCCACGCCACGAGCGCCACGCCGAACCCGCACGGTCCGGTGTGGACGCGCAGGATCACGGGCCGCCGCTCCCGTCCATGCGCGCGGTGCCCTCGAACCACGGCAGGGCGGCGTCCAGGGCCAGGGTGCCGACCTGTGCGCCCAACCGGCGGCCCCCGAAGTCGTCCGGCGCGATGTGGATCCCGCCCCAGCGCCGGGACTGGCCGGCCTGGTCGGCGGCGTCCGCGTAGGTCGCCCACTGCAGCTGCACGTCGGCGGACGGGCCGTCCTCGAACACGAGGTACGCGCCGGCGCGGGCCACGAAGGTGCCCAGGCCCCCCGGGAAGTAGGGGGAGCCGGTGAAGCCCGAGAGCACCTCCGCGGCCGCGTGGGAGAAGGTGCTGTGGCCGGACACGAAGCCCGGGAACGCCGGCGTGACGAAGGTGCGGCGCTGGTAGGGCATCCATTCCCGGGCGCGCACCCAGCCCACGCCGGAGGTGACGTTGGCCCGGTCCCCGGGTTCTCCGCGCCAGGTCTTCACGGCGAGCTCGCCGACGTACCAGCGCAGCGCGTGGTGGCGCTGGCCGGGCGCGGCGCTCTCCGCGGTGATGCGCTCGACCACGCCGGGCTCCAGCGGGAGGCCGTCCGGGTCGTAGTCCGCGGCGTCGGGCTCGGAGCGCTGGCCCTGTTCCGCCATCCAGCGGATCAGCGTGATGGGGCGCGGGCCGAGCGTCTCGCGCTTGAGGCCCCATGCGGCGATCGCGGCGTCGTGGAGCGCACCGTCGAGCGCGAGGTAGAGATGGACGTCCCAGGTCAGGCGGTCCACGGGCGCGCCCGCGCCGACCGGGAGGACCAGCCCGTCGGGTTCCAGGGCGTCGCCGACGTCGTTGGCGAGCACGTTCCAGTGGCCGGGCGGGGTCTCGGACTTCGGCCCGTCCGCCCAGAACTCCGCCAGCACCCGGGCGAAGTCCCCGAGGCGCACGACGTTGGGCGCGTAGGGCGCGCCGGTGACGGGGTTGATCGCGTGTCCCCGCCCGTCATCGGTGCCGAGCGGGTTGTTTCCGTACGCGCCGGGCGAGAGGTCGATCGTCTCGGGAAGGGACGGGTCGAGCCGGGCGTGCTTGCGCAGCACGTCGAGCACCCAGTCGGCGGCGCCCGCGTCGTGCACGCCCGGCGCGTCCTCGTCCAGCAGGATCGGGGCCCAGGTGCCCGCCCGGGTGTCTCCGAGCGCGAAGGGCCGCACGACGCCCCACTGCGCGCCGATGTAGCGCTGGAGCCCGCTGGCGAGGACGAGCCCGTTCTGGGTCTCGGCCTTGGCGAGGTTGAGCAGCTGCCATTCGTCCGGCTCCGTGCAGGCGGCACCGGGGCGGTCGACCACGAGCGGTTCGTTCACGGGGTCGAAGCCGGTCGTGTCGGCGTAGTCGTTCGCCTCGTTGGCGCCGTCGTCCGCGAAGGTGGCGATCACGGCGGCGCCGATTCGGTTGCCGACCGCCACGGGATCGTCGCCGTCCACGTGCGTGTCCGTCGGGTCGAGGGCGAGCACGCCCATGAAGGCGTCGAGGCAGGCCGCCGTGACGGGGCCCCCCACCTGCGTCAGCCCCGGGTAGCGGTGGGAGAGGACGCGGTACGCGGCATGGGAGATCGCCGTCTCGCGCGCGGCGTCCCGCGCGGCGGGATCCGCCAGCACGATGCGCGTGCCGGAGAGCATGGCGTCGGCAAGGTCGTCGTAGGTGGCCCACGCGTCCCACATGGCCACGCTCAGGTGGTAGAGGTTGCGCGCGTGGACGCCGGGTCGGGGGATGTCGCGGCGGATCGCCTCCAGTGCCTGCTCGTTCCAGCGCCGCGCGATGGAGCCGTGCGGCACGGGATCGACGTCCTCGGCCGGGCAGGCGATCGTCGTGGCGGGGGGCTCGGGCGGCGACCACACCGAGGCGAGGGGGCCCTCGCGCACGACGAGGCCGTCCACGAGCGCGCCGGACAACACGGCGCCCCCCACCGCCCAGCGCCCGCCCTCGGGGCTGGTCCACGTGGCGTGCAGCGATTCGGGCTGCCGGTCGGCGACGCCGAGGCGCTCGGTCCAGCGCCCGTCCGGCGCGCGCACCCAGGTGGTCGCGTTCGCGCCGGTGACGACGACCGTGCCGTCTTCTTCCACGTGGACGCCCTGCAGCAGTCCGGCGCCCAGCGGGGTCACGTCCGCGAGCTCCTCGCCGGTGCCGACGAGGACCGTCTCCGCGCCGACGACCGCCAGGGTGTCGCCGTTGCCGTGGACCGTGAAGAGGAGGGCGTCGGTGCCGGTCGGGACGACGCGCCAGGCGCCATCGACGCGGTGCAGCAGCGTGCCGTTGCCCCCGACGATCCACGCCTCGCCGTCCGGGGGAGGCGTTGCGGAGGGGGATGTCCCCCTCCGCCCCATGGGCCCCCAGACCTTGAAGAGCGCGGGCGGCTCGCCGTTTGCGTCGCGCGGAAGGTCGTCCGGAAGGACCTCCTCGGTCCACGCCACGCCGTCGAAGTGCCACGCGAACCCTGCGCGGCCGGCGTAGCCCCCGACGACCCAGGAATCGTCGGGCCCCGTTCCCCAGGTGCCGTAGAGCGTCTGCCCGCCGAGGCCCGGGGTGGGCATGCGCGCGAGGCCGTCGCGGGTGCCGCGCAGGATGGTGCCGTCCTCGCCGACGGCGTGCACGGTGCCGTCCTCGAAGACCTGCCCCCACCAGAGATCGTGGCGGTCGGGGTTTGCGATGCGGGTCCAGGCGGCGCCGTCCCAGCGCAGGACGAGGCCACCGCTGCCGTCGTCCGCGCCGAAGGCCCACACGTCGTTCTCCGACGTGCCGGTGATGCCGATGAGTGCCGCGTCGGGATGGCTCGCCGCCACGTCCCACATGGGCGTTTCGACGGGTGCGCCGGTGTCCGGGGCGGGTTCGTCGGCGCAGGCGAGGAGCAGGAGCAGCGGATGCATCGGGACGATCCGGGGCGCACCCGCAGCGTAGCACGGCACCGTCCGACCGGCGGCGCGCACCCGTGTCCGTCCCGGTCACGGTGGGCGGACGGGCGCCGGGGTCGTTACGACTCGTGACATTCCCGCGTTGGAGTTGCCATGCGCCGTCCCCCCGTGTTCCTCGTGCTCCTCGCCGCATGCGCCCCGGACGATGCCGCCGTCGAGGCACCCGCGGACGTTGCGGCCGGGTCCGCGGCGGCCCGTCCGACCGATGCGCGCTGGTCGGACGCGATGGAGGCCGGCATCGCGGCGAGCGAGTTCCAGCCGCGGTCGATGCCGAACGGCGCGTTCCGCCTCGCGAACCGGCCCCAGGAGCTCGCGGCATGGGTGGACGCAGAGGGTGTGGCCGTGGTGGCGCGCGCGGCCGCGGACGCATCGCCGGAGGCCGTGCGCTTCGCCCTGGCTGCCGTGGACGGCCGGACCCTCGGGCCCGCCTCGCCGACGGTGGGCGCGTGCACGGAGGACGGTGCGGTCGACGCGCAGGGAGACTGCGTGCGTCGCGCGGAGCGGGCCTGGCCCGGACTGACGGAATGGTGGACGAGCGGGCCGCAGGGTCTCGAGCAGGGCTTCACGGTCGATGCCGTCGCGCCCGGGCAGGTCGACCTCACCCTCGACGTGGACGTGCGCGGCGGGGACCCCGACGTGCGTCCCGACGCGGTGATCGTGCACGCGGACGACGGCGCGGAGCTGCGCGTCGACGGCCTGGCGGCGTGGGACTCCCGCGGCCGCGCCCTCGGTGTGCGCTTCGACGCGCGCGAGGGCGGCATGCGGCTCGTCGTGGACGTTCGCGACGCCGTGGCGCCCATCACGATCGATCCCACCATCACGCTCGGCGGCTCCTCCACCGTGGCGCAGGGCTTCGGCTGGAGCGTGTCCGCGGCCGGGGACGTGAACAACGACGGGTTCGGCGATCTTCTCGTGGGTGCCAGGCTCTACGACGGCGGCCAGTCCGATGAGGGCGCGGTGTTCGTGTACCACGGGTCCGCGACCGGCCTGTCGACCACCGCCGCCGTGCGGCTGGAGTCGAACCAGGCCGGCGCCCAGCTCGGCTACGCCGTGTCCAACGCGGGCGACCTCAATGGGGATGGCTACGGCGACATCGTCGTCGGGGCGCCGTACTACGACAACGGCCAGTCCGACGAGGGCGCCGCGTACGTGTATGTCGGCTCCGCCACGGGCATCGCGACCACGCCCACCGTTCGCGAGCTGGACCAGGCCGGGGCGCACGTCGGCATGGCGGTGTCCACCGCCGGCGACCTGGACAACAACGGCTACTCCGAGCTGCTGGTCGGTGCGCCCGACTGGGACGGCGGCCAGACCGACGAGGGCCGCGTCGCCTACTACATCGGGGCGTCCGGAGGCCTCTCCGCGTCGCCGGGGTGGTCGTGGGAGTCGAACGAGGCCGGGGCGCGGGCCGGCGCGCAGCTCGGGTGGGCCGGCAACGTGAACGGGGATGCCTACGGTGACATCTTCGTCGCGGCGCCCGGGCACCGGGTGACGACCAGCGGCGCCACCACGGCGGCGGGGGCGGTGTACGTGTTTCACGGCGACAGCACGACGGTGCTGCCGGCCACCACGCCGTCCGCGACCTTCGCAGGCAGCCGTGACACCGATCGGTTCGCGCAGGGCGTCGCCGCGGGCGCGGACCTGGACGGCGACGGGTACGGCGACCTCGTCTACTCGCAGGGGTCGACCGGCACCGTGCGCGTGCGGTTCGGCTCCGCGACCGGACTCGGGAGCGAGGCGACCGCCTGCACCTTCTCCACGGTCCCCGTCGAGTCGCTGAGCGTCGCCGGGGATCTCGACGGGAACGGCCTTCCCGACATCGTCGCGGGGCTTCCCACGGCGACGTCGGGGACGCTCACGACCGCAGGGCGCGTGGTCGGCATCCGCGGGACGCGGACGCGGGCGTTCGCGTGCACCGACGCGTACGTGGACGGCGACGTCACCGCCCGCGGACTGGGTCGGTCCGTCACGGCCGTGGATGACGACGGGGACGGCATCGCGCGCCTCGCCGCGGTCGGATTTGGCAACGGAACGACCGTGGCGGGTCGCGCGGTGGTCGCGGATGCGGACGTGCCCGTGGGCGTGTGGTCGCTGGCGGGTACGATCTGCTCTCCGTCCGGCACCGCGGGATACCTCTGTGACACGTCACCCACGGACGGCGCGTTCACGTCCCTCGGAGACGTCAACGGCGACGGCTTCGACGACATGGCCTGGTCCAGCCGCATGCTCTACACGGGGTCCGTGGTCGTGTGGCACGGGTCTGCGACCGGCCTGTCCGCGACGCCGGCCGTGCGGCTCGCGCTGCCGGCGCCGATCGAGGCGACGCGGCCGATCACGCCGCAGGTTGCTGCACTCGGCGACGCGAACGGCGACGGCTACGACGATGTCGCGGTGATCCACACCGACTACGTGGACGCGGACGGTGCCATGGGTCCGATGTTCGGATTCTACCCGGGCTCGTCCTCGGGTGTGCCGTCGGAGCCGACCACGACCTTCGTGCTGGATGGCACGAGCATCGCGCGGGCCGGGGACATGAACGGGGACGGATACGGCGACCTGCTCGTCCTGTCCGGTTCGACCGTGCGACTGCACGCGGCCGGCCCCGCCGGGATTACGGCCTCGCCTGCGTCGGAGCGGACGGTAACGACCTACGGCACCGCGACCGCGACCGCCGCAGGGGACGTCAACGGCGATGGCTACGCCGACGTCACGATCAAGGGCGGCAGCGCCCGGTATGTCCTCTACGGCAACAGCAGCGGGATCGACCCGGTCACGTCGTCGCTCCCGTACACCGGGGCATCCACGCTGCGCGACGCGCCGCTCGGCGCCGGGGATCTCGACGGAGACGGCTTTGACGACATCGTGATGGCCGACATCGGCGGCGGGCTCCACGTGTGGCACGGCAGCGCGACGGGTCCGCAGGCGGATGTGGCGGTCACGTGCGCGACGCAGTCGTCCATCCTCCGTGTCTTCGAAGCCGGCGATGTCAACGGGGACGGGTACGCCGATCTGCACGTCGCGGTCGGTGCGTCCGGAAGCGTCGGCGTCCTCCAGGCCTGCCTCGGTGGACCTTCCCGCTCGGTGCTGGCGGCAGTCGCGCCGCTGGCCGGATCCTCCGGCTCACAGACCGGACGGATCGTCGGCGACTACGACGGGGACGGGCTCGCGGACGGCCGCCCGACGTACGGCCTGCTCGGTTCCGGATCGAACGCCAACGATATCGCCTTCTGGGTCGGCACCTCCGCCGGCCTCCCGCAGCGGCCCCGCACGACCTACCCGGTGTCCGGCAACGGCGCGCAGCCGCGGATCGCACCGGGCGGGCTGTCTTCCTCCGCGACGTCCATCGGCACGATGATGACGCTGCGCGGGTACGGCGGACGGCAGAAGGTGTCCCTCGAGGTGGAGGCCAAGCTGCGCGGTACCGCGATGGACGGATCGGGCCTCACGTCGGCGACGAGCTACACGCTCGTGGGCACCGCCGGGTCCGCGGTGCGCGTGAACCCCGCGGGCCTCGCCGCCGCGCGGGGCTACGACTGGCGCGGGAGGCGCGTGTCCCGCGCCTCCGACGGCAACCCGAACCGTCGCGGGGCCTGGGTGCGTGGGTCGGTGCTCACGACGGTGGCGGCGCACGCGTTCACCGCCGGGCAGGGTGCCACGTGGTACGCGGACGCGGACGGCGACACCTTCGGGGATCCGGCGCGCTCCCTCCGTGACCGCGGTCGCGGCATTCCGGAGGTCTTCAGCGTCTCCGACGCCACGGACTGTGATGACACGCGCGCTTCGGTGAAGCCCGGCGGCACGGAGAGCGCCGGGGACGGGCTGGATGGAAACTGCGACGGGGCGGAGCTGTGCATCGCGGACCCGGATGGCGACGGCTATGTCGCGAGCACGGCGGCCGGAACCGTCGTGTCGACCGACCTCGATTGCACCGATGCCGGCGAGGCAAGCACGAGCACGCCGACCGGTGACTGCGCGGCGACCGACGCGACCCGCCACCCGGGCGCGACCGAGCCGGTGTGCGAGGACCCGCGCGTGGACCGCAACTGCGACGGCGTGCTGACGTCGCCGGCGGATGCCGACGGGGACCAGGCGTCGGAATGCGACGATTGCGACGACACGAACGCGTCCATCGGCCCGTCGGTGGCCGAGGTCGCCGGGGACGCCATCGACAACGACTGCGACGGCATCCACCTTTGCTTCGTGGACTCCGACGGGGACGGCGCCCGCGGGACCTCGACCACGCCCGGCGACGCCACGTGTGCGGGCACGCACCTCGCGTCGGCGTCCGCGCCGCTCGACTGCGACGACGGGAATCCGTCGATCGGGGTCGGCTACGACGGGGACGGCGATGGGGTGGGCCTTTGCACCGGGGACTGCGACGACACGAACCCCGGTCGCTTCCCCGGCAACACGGAGGTCGTCGGCGACGGCATCGACCAGGACTGCGACGGCGGCGACAGCTGCTACGACGATGGCGACGGCGACGGCGCACGCGCGACCACCGTGCGCGCCAGCGTCGATACGGACTGCACCGATGCCCACGAGGCGCCCGCCTCCGCCGTGGTGGACTGCGACGACGGGAACGCGGCACGCTCGCCGTCCATCGACGCCGACGGGGACGGGTCCGACGCCTGCCTCGACTGCGACGACGGCAGCGCGTCCCGTCATCCGGGCGCGACCGAGTTGGCCGGTGATGGCGTGGACTCCGACTGCGACGCCCAGGAGCTGTGCTACCGCGACGCGGACGGGGACGGACAGCGCTCCGCCGCCACGGTCGCGTCCGCCTCGCTCGCGTGCGTGGGCGACGGCATCCTCTGGGCGACGCCGAATGTGGACTGCGACGACGCGGATCCGTCGGTGTACCCGGGCGCGCAGGACGCCATCGGCGACGAGATCGACTCCAACTGCGACGGACAGGTGACCTGCTTCGCCGATTCGGATCAGGACGGCCACGTGAGCGTCGATCCGACGGTGTTCGTGGTCGGTCTCGACGGTGACTGCCGCGACCCCCACGAGGGAGCCCTGGAGGGACCGAACGTCAAGCCCGCCGACGACTGCGACGACGCAGACCCTGCCGCGCACGCGGACGCCGTCGAGGTCGCGGGGGACGGCGTGGACGCCGACTGCGACGGCGAGGAGCTCTGCTACCTCGACAACGACCACGACGGGTTCCGCGGTGCCGACACGCTCGCGGTGACCGGGACCGACTGCGTGGGGCACGCGCTGCTGGACGCCGGTGCGCTGCAGGACTGCGATGACGCGCATCCGGACACGTCCGGTGCCGTCGACGGGGATGCCGACGGTGCGCCGGCGTGTGTGGACTGTGACGACGCCGACGCCGATCGGTTTCCCGGCAACGCCGAGGCCGTGGGCGACGAGGTGGACGGGGACTGTGACCTCGTCGAGACCTGCTACGTGGACGGGGACGGCGACGGCGCACGTCACCCCTACGCGACGGCCTCGAGCCAGGACGACAGCTGTGTCCACGACGCCCTGGCGAGCGCCGATGCGCCCATCGACTGTGACGACGCGGCCAGCGGCGTGCGTCCCGGTGCCACGGACCTTCCCGGCGACGGCGTGGACCAGGACTGCGACGGTCGCGTGACCTGCCATGTCGACGCCGACCACGACGGCTTCGGCGGGGCCACCCCGGTCGTGTCGGACGACGCGGACTGCGACGACCCCGGAGAGGCGTCCGCCGGTGGCGCGGATTGCGACGACTCCGACGCTGCCGTGTACCCCGGCGCGCCCGACACGGTCGCCGATGGGGTCGACGGGGACTGCGACGGTCAGGAGGCCTGCCGCGAGGATCTCGATGGCGACGGTGCCTACGGTGCCGGGATGACGTTCGTCGCGCAACTCGACTGCGACGGTCTGGATCTCGCGCCGGTCGGCGCGGCCGCGGACTGCGACGACGACGACGCCAGCGTCCACCCGGAGGCCGTGGAGATGCCGGGGGATGGGGTCGATTCCGACTGTGACGCGGAGGAGGCCTGCTTCGAGGATTTCGACGCGGACGGGGCGCGCGGTCCGGTGGCTTCGGTCACGTTCGCGTACGTCGGCGATTCGACCTGCGACGTCCCGGGCTTCGCCGATGTGAACGACCCGGTCGACTGCGACGACGACGACCCCAGCGTGAGCCCGTACGCGTCCGACATGGCCGGCGACGGGCTCGACGCCGACTGCGACGGGATGGAACGCTGCTTCGTGGATGCCGACGGGGACCGCGCGCGCGGCACCGACACCGTCGCGTCTGCGCGACTCGCCTGCGATGGATCCGGGGAGGCCTCGTCCTTCGCGGTGCTCGACTGCGACGACGCCGACGCGACGCGGTCTCCCGCGCTGGATGCGGACGACGACGGGGTCGACGCCTGCGCCGACTGCGACGACGGCGACGCGCGTCGCACGCCCGGCGCCGTCGACCTGCCAGGCGACGGCGTCGATGCCGACTGCGACGGCCTGGAGGACTGCTACGTCGATGCGGACGGGGACGGGTACCGCACGGACGCCCTGGTCGCCGGCAGCGGACCCGATTGCGGGGGTGCCGGCGAGGCCCTCGCGACGGCGCCGTCCGGGGACTGCGACGACGCGGACGCGGCGCTTCATCCGGGAGCGTACGAGACCTGCGACGGCGTGGTGGACCTCAACTGCGACGGCCGCGTGGGGCGGGTCGACGACGACGGCGACGGGTTCGCCGCCTGCGAGGAGTGCGACGATGGCGACCCGTCGGTGAACCCGCAGTCCGTCGAGCGCTGCAACGGCGTCGATGATGACTGCGACGGCGGCGTGGACGTCGACCCCGTGGACCCGATCACCTGGTACGCCGACGCCGACGCCGACGGGTGGGCGGACGCCGGTGCGGAAGCGCGCGCGTGCGCGGCGCCGGCCGGGCATCTCGGGGCTGACTCGCTGGGCGACTGCGACGACTCCGCCGTCTCCGTGCATCCCACCGCCGCCGACGCGGCCGGGGACGGGATCGATCAGGACTGCGACGGCTCCGACGCGACGGACACGTCGACGGGCACCGGCACGCCGACGGACACGTCGACGGGCACCGGCACCGCCGCGGACGCGCCGGTCGCGGCGGACGAGACGGCAGGATGCCCGGGCTGCGCGACGGGTCGCGGGGGCAGCGCCTCGTGGCTGGCGATCGCGCTCGCAGCGGTGGTGCTGCGTCGACGTCGCGCCGCGTAGCAGCGGCGCGTTGACGCGCGCGCGGGCGGGTGGGACACTCTCCGGATGGTCCTTCCCGTCCTTCTCGCGTGCTCGATGACCCACGGCGCGCGCCCACTCGGCGACGGAGTCGTGGCCGTGGACGTCTCTGCGGGCGGCCCCATCACCGCGCTGTTCGGTTCGGACATCCCGCTGCCCCTCTCCAGCGTGGGCGCGGGGGTCGGGCTCGACGACCGCACGGACCTCCACGGCGCCGTGCATACGACGGCCGCAGCCCTGTTCGGGCTTCCCGCCGGCGAGGTCGGCGTCGCGCGGGTGCTGCGCCCCGCCGACGGTCGCGTGCCGCGCGTGTCGGTCGACGGCACCGTCATCGCCGCCCTCGGAGACCAGGAGGACGGCGGCGCGGACGGTGGCCTTCGGGTGCTCGTGCAGCCCACCGCGTTGGCAGCCTGGGACCTCGGGGCCGGGCGGGCCCACACGCTCTACGCCGGCGTGGGCGCGCTCGCGGAGCCGTGGCCGACGCTCGGCGCCTACGGGTGGCTCCTCGGCGGGGGACGGTGGGCCCTGGGCGGCCCCGCGGTCGGCCTCCTCACCGAGGTCAAGTGGCTCGCGCCGTACGCATCCAGCGTGCCGCTCGCGCCGGAGTACACGGGCGTCGCCGGACAGGGCGCCCTCTCCGTCCAGGTCGGTCTGGACGTGCGATTCGGGGGTGCGCCGTGATCCTCGTCCTGCTCGCCGGCTGCATGACCATGGACGGCTTCTTCTTCAACGCCAGCCGCGTCGATGCCTACGCGCTGGACTTCCAGCACGTCCCCCCCGCGCAGGTGGAGCTCCTGTCGTTCGACGGGAGCGACGGAGAGACGCTGTGGGGCGTGTGGGCGCGGCAGCCGCAGGGCGCCACCCCCGCGGACACGGTGCTGTACTTCCACGGCAACAAGGACCACCTCGACGAGTACGTGCCCAAGATCGACGCGCTGTGGTCGCTCGGGTTCGACGTGTTCTCCTTCGACTACCGCGGCTTCGGTCGCAGCACCGGCACCCCTTCCCACGACGGCGTGCTGCAGGACAGCCGGGATGCGGTCGCGCTCGTCACGGAGACCACCGGGTTGGCCACCTCCGACATCGCGTACGTGGGCCTGTCGCTGGGCGGGTTCGCGGCCGTGCACGTCGCCGGGGAGCTTCCGCCACGGTCGCTCGTGACCGAGGACATGTTCGCGCGGGTGGACCTGCTCGTCGATGACGGCGCGCAGCTCGACCTCCCGGCCGGCTGGCTCGCGGCGGACGCCTGGGACAACACCGCCGCCGCCGCGCGCGTCGCCGTCCCGTACCTCGTGGTGCACGGCGCGGAGGACACCTTCATCCGTCCGGAGCACGCGCGGCAGGTCTACGCCGCTGCCCGGGAGCCCAAGGAGCTGTGGCTCGTCCCGGGCGCGGATCACGCCGAGGCGCCGGAGGCGGCGCCCGAGGACTACGCGCGGCGCGTCGGCTGCTGGGTGCGTCAGGCCTGTTGAGGCACGCGATGGGGCGGGGGGCTTTGCCCGCCCCCCTCGCGGCCGCCGCCGGGCGTCGGCCTCCGGGGGCGGGGTCCGGCGCTCGCCGAGCCTGGCTCGGCGCCGCCTGCGGCGGACGCGTCCTCCCCACGCGCGCCGCTCGAGGCCCCGGGCGGGGCCAACCGCGGCGCCGTGCCCGCAACGCCCCCGGGCCGCGGCGTCGGCTCAGGTCGGGTCGGGCACCGCGCACGCCCCGTCCGCGCAGGAGCCCTCGGACGACTCCGGCGTCGCCAGCACCGGGATCGGGCGCGGGCGGGCGTCCCAGGCGCGTTGCAACGCCTGTCCGAACACGTCGATCGACTGGGCCCCGGACACCGCGAAGGTGCGGTCGAACACGAAGAACGGCACCCCACCGCACCCGAGCGCCCGGGCCTCCCGGATCTGCGCGTCCACCGTCGCGCGGTGGCGTCCGTCCTGCAGGGCCGCCCGGAGCGACTCCGGCTCCAGCCCGATCTCCGCCCCGAGCGTGACGAGCGAGTCCACCTCGAACACCGAGCGTCGCGCGCCGAAGTGTGCCCGGTACAGGGCCGACCAGGCCTCGGCGTCCTTCCCGAGCGTGGCGGCGTGCGCCGCGAACTGGTGTGCCAGCAGGGTATTCCCGGTGCGGTTGTCGCCCACGTGGTACGGCGCCAGTCCATCCTGCGCGGCCAGCGCCTCGATGTGGCCCGTCGTGACGCGGATGCGCTCCTCGTCCATGCGTAGCTTGTGACGCAGCATGTCCCGTACGGGGACGGTGGTGCCCTCCGGCGCGGACGGGTCGAGCTGGAACGCGCGGTGCTCCACGACGACCGCGTCGCGATGCGCGAAGCGCGCCAGCGCCGTCTTCAGCCGGTGTTCGCCCAGCCCGCACCACGGGCAGACGATGTCGGTCCAGATCTCGATCTTCATGGGACGCTCCTCGTCGGGATCATTCGGGGACCGCGACGATGCCCTCGCGGGCACCGATCTCGACACGCACGCGCCCCTCGCCGGAGACGGTCCACGTGCGTGCCGCGCCGGGGAAGACCTCCCGCAGCACGGTGCCGGGCGGGAACCCGACGGGCATGTCCTGTCCCGCGAAGCTCGTGGCGCTCGGGTGGTCGTCGTGGGTGTTGATCACCACGAGGACGCGCTCGGCGTCGGTGGCGCGCTCGAACGCCACGATGCCCGCGTCCTCCTCGTCCCCGGTGCGCTCCGTCGTCCAGCGCAGGGTGAAGTCCCCGCGACGCAGCGGCTCCAGCTCCCGCCGCAGCGCGCCCAGCGCCGCGAGGTGCCGGTAGAGCACCCCTGTCGTCGCGTAGCCGGTCGGCCACAGCGGCTCGCGGTTGGCCGGATCGTTGCCGCCCGAGAAGCCTTGTTCGGTGCCGTAGTAGATGCAGGGGATGCCGTCCTGGGTCATCAGGAAGGTGAGCGCGCTCTGCAGCGCGGGCACGCTCGGCTGGTCGAACAGGAACCGCGGGATGTCGTGGTTGTCGAGGAAGTTCACCAGCAGGTCGCGGGGTGCCTGACCGGCCCCGCGCGGCTGCGGGGTGGTGCCGTGGTGCGCGTCGCGCTGGGCGTGGAGCGTCTCGATGTTCTTCGTGGGGCCGCCGTACTTGAACACGGCGTCGTAGACCTGGAACTTCTGCGCGAAATGCACGACGCTGTCGACCTCCCCGGGGGCGGTGAAGCTCCCGTTGAGGGCGTCGTCCCCGTCGAAGGACTCCCCGAACATCAGGAAGCGCTCCTTCCCGATCAGCGCTGCGCGGTCCCGGATGCCGGGCGCGAAGCGCTGCCAGAACGCGTGCTCCACGTGCTTGAGTGTGTCGATGCGGAAGCCGTCGAGGTTCGCGCGCTCGATCCAGGACGCGTAGATGTCGATCATCGCGTCCTGCACCTCGGGGAGCTCGGTGCGCAGGTCCTTCAGTCCGCCGGGAAAGTCCCCGAGCACCACCTGGTCCATGTCGGACCAGTCGGTGACGCGGCCCTTGCGGTTGTACCAGGCGTCGTTCGCCAGCTCCGGGGGGTTCGGCGGCGTGCGGTTGATCTCGGGCATGTTCACCCACGCGATCGGGGCCGGCCCGCTCTCGCCGAGGCTGGTGGCCCCCTGGATGCCGCGCGCGTCCCACGCGGGATCCCACTCGGAGACGATGATCTCGTCGTCGCCGCCGTCTGTGCTGTAGTAGGTGGTGATGTCGGGCTGCCCGTTGCGGTTGATGTCGTAGTAGAACAGCTGGCCGATGTGGTTGACGACGATGTCGACCACGAGCTTCATGTCACGCGCGTGCAGGGCGTCGCTGAGCTCCTGCAGCTTCGCGAGATCGCCGAAGTGCGGGTTGACGTCGAGGAAGTCCTGCGCCCAGTAGCCGTGGTAGCTCGCGCCGCCTGCGTCCTCCTCGACGTTCACCACCACCGGGGAGATCCAGAGCGTCGTGACGCCCAGCTGCTCCAGGTAGTCGAGGTGATCGAGGATGCCCTGGTAGTCTCCGCCGAGGTACCGCGCGAGCTCACCCGGGTCGTGGCTCACGTTCAGGTCGTTGTTGACGTCCCCGTTCGCGAAGCGATCGACGAGGACCTGGTAGATGACCTCGTCGCGCCAGTCCTCCACGTGGTTGGAGATGGGGAACGGGGTCGTCCCGGGCGCCGGGTCCGTGCACGCGAGCAGCCAGAGCAGGGTCATGCGGACCTCCGCGAGGGGGGACGGCGTCGAAGGAGCGTCAGCACGGCGGGCACGAGGGCCGGGAAGAGCCCGACGGGTGCCCGGGTGCCGCAGCCGCACGCGGCGTCAGGATCCCCGGTCGTGTCCGTCGTCGCCGCGAGGCAGGCCGCGTCGGCCGCGTCGCGACCGTGCATCGCGAGCATCCACGCCCCTGCGCCGAACCCGAGCATCGGCGCGGGCCCGGCCACGTCCCCGCGTGTGGGCTCCAGCAGCTCCGGGAGGATGTCGTCGTTGGCGCGCGCGGTGGCCGCGACCCACCGCTCCAGCGCGGCGGCCGCGTCGGGTCGGCAGGAACGCCGCAGGGCCTCGGCGAGCCGGAGGTCCATGACGATCCACTCGTGCGCGTCGTACACGCTGCCGTCATCGTTGCGGGCGTAGCCGTTGCCGCTGGCCACGCGCAGGCCCGCGTCCCAGGCGTCCAGGCTGGCGTCGAACGTCGGTCCGGTCGCGTCCAGCGCGCCCACGTTGAAGGCTTCCACCGCCGCGAGATCGAGGTAGTCGGCGCCCGTCGCCAGTTGCTCCCGGCTCGCTGCCACCACCCCCCGCGCATCCACCAGATGGGTCGCGATCCCCGCCGCGATGACTCCCGCTGCCTGACGGTACGTGTCGGCCCGTGCGTCCCCTGCTTCGTCGGCCAGGGCTGCCGCGGCGCGCAGGCCGGCCACGGCCCATGCGCTCGAGTAGGTGAACTGCTGCTGGTTGCCGTTCCAGTGGCGCTCCCAGATGCTGCTGTCCGGCAGGAGCAGCCCGGTGCGCGGGTCGACGAGCCACACGAGCACGTCGGCCACGCCGTCGAGCGCCGCGTCACGGAGCGTGTCGGGGATCTCCCCGCCCGCCGCGCGGGCCTCGCCGAGTGCCCACAGCCACAGGCCGAAGTTGTCGAACTCGATGTTCGGGCCGTCCGCGTCCACGTCGGTCCACTCGGTGCCGTCGCCCCAGGTGCGGCAGATGCTCAGCGCGTGCGGGCCACCGACGTAGGCCGTCCAGTCGCCGGTGGCGCCGGGTCGTGCGAGGAACGCGAGCGCGTCCACGGCGCGCTGCGCGAAGCCTGCGCGGGCGAGTGCGGCCGCGGCGTAGCTGGCGTCGCGCACCCACGTGATGTTCCACACGTGCTGGAAATTCCCGACCGGCGCGGACAGCGGCAGGCTCGCCGGGATCTGTCCGAACGGCGACCCCGGCTCCCGGACCTGTCCCATGAGCAGGAAGGCGAGAGCCTGACGATAGACGGCGGCCTCGTCGTCCTCCATCCCTGCGGGCGGTACGGATTCCGCGTGCACGGCCTCCCACCCCGCGCGCGCGTCGGTCAGCCACGCCTCGGGTGCGCGCCCCGCGATCCAGGCATCCACGTCCGCGTCGATGCCGACGACGGCGCCGACCCACGTCTCGTCCCCGGGGGCGAGCGTCGGCAGCGTCCATCCGAACGCCGGCGCCAGGTCGGAGGCCGTGCGGTCGCAGCCGCCGCCGATGCGCGCGCCGGCGTGGACGGCGCCCTCGACGCCCGTGCAGGCGACGTCCGTCGCGCCGGGTGCGCGCGCGTGCAGCGTGGCCACGGTTCCGACCGCGTCCCACGCGGCGGCGCTCGGCGAGGTCCCGCGGATGCCGTCCCCCAGCGCGAGGTCGTGGCGCAGCACGGCCTGCAGTCCGGCCACGGCGCCGTCCCCGTCGTTGCGGACGTGGAGCACGTGGACGATGGCCGCGCCCTCGAGGTCCATCGGTGCGAAGGCGTACTCCGTGACGGTGAGCGAGGGGTGCGGCCGCGGGATGCGCAGGATGCCGGTCCCGGTCTCGTTGGTCGCGCCGTCGCGTTCGAGGAGCCAGCCGCCGGTGCCGCGGCCGTCGGTGAGGCCGAACACGGCGGCGTGCAGCACGTCCGGGGTCCATGTGTGGGGGTCGAGGGCCTGGTAGAGGTGCGGGTACCCGTCGACGAAGCGGTCGTCGTCGAAGACCCAGGCCCCGTGGCCGTTGGCGGTGACCAGCTTGGCGTAGGACGCGTGCGGGGCCACCGGGGCCGCCGCCACCGCGCCCACGAGAAGCAGCGCGCCGATCACCGGTAGCTCCGCGAGGCGATCCACCATTCTGCCCCGATGCCGAACCAGTGCTGGATCGGATCGGCCACGCGGGGATCCTCGGCGGCGAAGCGCCGACGGGTGGCGTCGTCCAGAAGGCTTGCGGTGTATTGCAGGCGCACCTGCGGGCGCCCGTACGTGCCCTGGATGGCTTGCAGCGCAGGAAGGAACGACAGGCGCGTGATCGTCGCCGTCTCCTGCAGTCCCGAGCGCGGGTTTGCGCCGTCGCGCCAGGACTGCTCCCGCGCCCATTCGACGCCGAGATTCGCGTGCCGGCCGAGCTTCAGCGCCGGGCGGACCGCGATGGACACGTCCCCGCCGTCGTCCGGATCGACCGACTGCCCGTCGGCGTCGCTCCAGTCGCGCGCCACGAGGCCCACGGCCACGCCGAACCGCGCGTGCTCGTGGTTGAAGGAGACGCCCGCGACATCCTCGCGGGCCTCGCGGACGCTGCGGTCGCGCGCGAGTCCGTCGGTGGGCACCGTGAGCAACCCCGTGGCGGCGAGCCCCGTGGCACGACGCACGAAGAGGTGCGCGTGCGAGTCGGGTGCCCAGCCCCACGCGCTCGCCTCGACGCCGACCATGCCCCCCGAGTCGGCGGGCAGGTCCTGCGTGAGCGCCCCGCCGTCGACGCGCCGGGTGCCGGCGGGCAGCGCGTGTCGCTCCGCGTGCAGGCGAGGCCGCACGGAGAGCCCTCCGACGGCGAGGGTGTGGTCCGCGGTGGCGGCCACCACGGTCCGCTGGCGATCGAGCACCGTGACCCGCGTCGTGCCGACTCCACCGGGCGTGGGCTGCGCGATGTCCTGCACCTGCCAGTCGTTGCCCGACAGGCGGTTGAGCCCCGCGACCAGCCGCACCCGCGACGCGCCGGGCGACCACGTCGCGCCGCCCCCCACCACGTTGAGGTTGTCGAGCGGCCAGGTGTCGAGGAGGAACACGTCATCGCCGCGTACCATGCGTGAACCCGCCCACACCTCCACGCGGGGCGCGACGGCGTCGTTCGCGGAGGCGTAGAGGTTCCGCAGCGCCAGGTCGCCGTCGAACTGGCCGTCGTAGTGGAACAGGGCGCCGACGAGCGCGGGGGTCACGACCGCGTCGAAGCGGGCACCCGACGGCGTCCTGCGCTCCCACGCCAGGTCGAGCTCGAGGTAGGGGGCCTTCACCAGCCGCGTGGGGATCGCCACGGTGATCGGCTCCCCGCCGTGGCCGTCGGGGGTGGTGCCGACCTGCACGCGGCCGTAGCTGCCGAGCGTGAAGGTGTCCTCGGCGTGCGCGGAGACGAACAACAGCAGCGTCGCGATCATGTCACTCCCTCACGAGCACGCGCGATGCGAGCGCGGGGACGTCGAGCACCAGCGTGTCGCCGGAGGACGTGAACCGCTCGCCGGTGAGCACGTCCGTCCACGTCCCGGCGGCGAGCCCGGCCCAGGCCAGCCCGTTGGAGAGCGTGCGCGGGGAGTCGCCGCGGTTGAGGACCACGAGCACGGCGTCGTCCCCGGTCACGCGGGCGTAGGCCCACAGGTCCGGCTCGTTCTCCCACCAGGACACGATGTCCCCGACGGAGGCCGCCGGGTGGTCGCGCCGCAGGGCGCCGAGCGCGGCCACGTGGTCCCGGACGCCCTGCTCGTCGGGGGTCAGTCCGGTGAAGCGCATGGGCTGGCGGTTGTCAGGGTCGTTGTAGCCGGGCAGGCCGATCTCGTCCCCGTAGTAGACGAGCGGGAGCCCCTCGGTCGTGAGCAGGAAGCTCCACGCGAGCATGAGCCGACGGTACGGCTCGTCCCATCCCGGCGCGACATCCGGCGTGCGCAGGCCCCCGTCGCCACACGCGGAGTCGCCGTAGAGCGAGCCGATCTCGCCGCTCGCCTGTGCGATGAAGCGCGCGACGTCGTGGTTGCCGAGGAACGTGCTCATGAGGGCGCCCCCCCACGCCGTGCGCGAGTCGGCCGCGACGTCCCGCAGGGAGCCCGCGCCGCTGGACAGTCCGATCTCGTCCCGCGCGAACGCGGCGACGATGGCCCAGTAGAGCGGAAAGTCGAACTGCCCGTCCAGTTCGGTGGGACCGACGTAGCTGGCGATGAGCGCGCGGTCCCCGGAGAAGGTCTCGCCGACCGTGTAGAAGTCCTCCACATGCTCGAGTTCCGCGCGGGCACGGGCGGAGAAGTTGTGGAACACGCTGTGCGGCATGTGCTTCACGGCGTCCACGCGGTATCCGTCGAGGTTCCACCGTCGCGCGAAGGTCACGGCGTCGTCGACGAAGGTCTCGAGGGGGTCGACGTCGTAGTAGCGCACGTCGGGAAGGAACGAATCGAACCAGCAGGTCTCGGGGATGTCGTTCCAGTTGTTCGCGTCGCCGCAGAGGGCGCGGTTCGTGAACCAGTCGGGGTGCGACTGCACGTAGGGGTGGTCCTCGTGCACGTGGTTGCCGACCCAGTCGGCGAGCACGCGGATTCCGCGTGCGTGCGCCCCGTCGATGAGCGCCCCGAACGCGTCCTCGTCCCCGAAGTGCTCCTCCAGCGCGTGCGCGCTGGCGGGCCAGTAGCCATGGTAGCCGCTGTAGGTCGCGTCGCACGTCGAGCCCCAGGCGCCCGGGGGGTTGTCCTGGGGGGCCGTGATCCACAGCACGGTGACGCCGAGATCGGCCAGCGCGTCGAGCTGGGCGGTCAGGCCCGCCCAGTCCCCGCCGACGTAGTCGGTCGAGGCCGAGGTGGTGCCCTCGCGCCCGTCGTTGCCGGGGTCCCCGTTGGCGAAGCGGTCCACGAAGGCGTAGTACATGAGGCCGCCTTCCCACGTGCGGGAGTCGAGCCAGAACGGCACGTGGAGCGGCGGCGCGGCCCGTCCGGCGCCGTCGGTGGCGGTCACGCGCAGGGTGTGGCGTCCGTCCGAGAGCGCGGTGGTCGTCAGGATGAGCCGGTCGCCGTCCCGGCGGCCGACCGGCACGTCGTCCAGCGTCGCGGTGACGGTGACGTCCTCGCCCTCGATCCGTACGGTGGCGGCGAAGGTGTCCGCGTCGCGGTCGGCGTCCACGGCCTCGAGCGTCAGGCGGGGGCCATCGCAGGGGAGCACCCGCAGCAGGCTGTTGCAGCTCTCGCCGCCGGGCGTGCACGACGGGTCCCATCGGTACCCCGCGTCGCACTGGACGTAGGGTTCGTCCGGGTTGCAGGCCCACGTGTCCGTCGCGTCCCCGGGATCGTTCTCGACGATCTTGTACGGGTAGGAGCCGGGCGGCAGCGCGAGGGTGGCTTCCCAGCCCTCCGCGCCGCGCGTCATCGGCTGGGCGCGCGGGTTCCAGTCGTTGAAGACCCCCGCCAGGTAGGCGGACTCCGCGCCGGTCCGGTCCGGAGCGCGCACCGTCACGTCGCAGGTGCCCGATGCGGTCGGCACGGACCCGACACGCACCGTGAGCGTGGTCTCGGCCGCGGCGCCGCAGGCGTTCTCGGCGCGCAGGGTCACGTCGGACTCTCCGGTGAACCCTTGCGCCGCCAGCAACACGAGCCGTCCGCCGTCGACACGCGCCAGCACGCCGGGCGACGCCTCGGCGGAGAATCGCACGTCGGCGGCGTCATCCACGAGCGCGGCGAGGTCCAGCGTGGTCCGCTCCTCCGCGCCGATCGCCACGGCCTCGGGCGCCGACCATCGCGGCGCGTCGCACGGCGCACAGGCGGGGGCCAGCAGCATGGAGAGGGCGACGAGCATGCGCGTGACTCCGAGTGGGAAGTGTACCCGTGGAGACGTGGCCCCGCATGGGTCGCGGCGCCGACTCGTCGGGACCGGCGGGGTTCGGCTACGATAGCATCATGAACACCCTCGCCCTCGTCGCCCTGGTTGCCTGTTCGGACAAGGACATCCCCGTCCCGGATCCCCCGTCGACCGGGACGCGCACGCAGACGTCGACGGGCACGGAAACCTCCCGGGACTCGGCCACGCCGCCGGATTCGGGGGGCGTCACGACCGACTCCGGCGAGGACACCGCCACGGACCCGACCGGCGGGACCGGCACGGGAACCGCAACGGGAAGCAGCACCGGCACCTCGTCCCTGGACTACTGCCACGTGCAGTGGCCCTGCGCGATCGAGGGGGACGAGGGCACCCCCTCGCCCGACGTGTACGCCTGGGTCTACGAGGCCGCGGTCACGGCGGGCGCGGGCCCGGGGAGCGGCGTGTGGGTGGAGGTGGGCTACGGCGCCGCCGGGACGTTCGCGGACGATGCGTGGACGTGGACGCCCATGGCCTGGTCCTCCGACAAGGACGGGCTGGTGCCGGGCGACCTCGCCAACGACGAGTACGTCGGATCGTTCGTGCTTCCGCAGGCCGGCACCTGGTCCTACGCCGCGCGTGCGAGCACGGACGGCGGCCAGTCCTGGCTCGCCTGTGACCGGGGGGGCGAGACCTGCGGCGGCGACGGCAGCGCCAGCTGGGGCGACGTCGGCGTGCTGGTGAGCCGGGGGGTGTCGACCGGGACGGACCCGTCCACGGGGACCGGCTCCGGCACGGGGACGGGCTCCGGCACGGGGAGCGGAGGCAGCACCGGCACGGGGACCGACACCGCGACCGATCCCGTGGACGACGCGGTGGACTACTGCCACGTGCAGTATCCGTGCGCGCTCTCCGGCACCGAGGGGAGCACCTCTCCGAGCGTCTTCGCGTGGGTGTACGACGCGGGCGTCACGCCGGGCGCGGGCGCGGGTTCCGGCGTGCGCGTGGAGCTCGGCTACGGCCCTGCCGGCTCGATGGCCGACGATTCCTGGGACTGGACCCCGATGGCATGGTTCTCCGACAAGGACGGCCTCGTGCCGGGCGACCTGGCCAACGACGAGTACGAGGCCACCCTGGTCTTCCCGCCGGCCGGGACGTGGTCCTACGCCGCGCGCGCCAGCGTGGACGACGGCGCGAGCTGGCTCGCCTGCGACCTGGGCGGGGAGACCTGCGCGGGGGACGGAAGCGCGGGCTGGGGGGAGGTGGGCGTGCTGGAGAGCCTCCCGGGGTCGACCGGGACGGGCACGGGAACGCCCACGGACACGTCGACCGGGACGGGCACGGGGACGCCCACGGACACGTCCACCGGCACGGG